>JAADHJ010000008.1 GCA_013151915.1 Deltaproteobacteria bacterium | reverse complement strand
TGACTTCGTAAAAAGTCCATTTACGACCCTATGCAAGTCGGCCTTTTCGAAGGAGACAGTTTTACACGGGTAATGCGGAGGGGTCAAGTCACACCGATGGCTATGCCCTCACAGGTCATCTATGGCGTGGTAGTCCGCAATACGAAGACGGGTCACTGCGAGGAGCGTTGAGTTCAGCGAGAACGGGTGGCGCAGCCTGCAAGCTGGCTGCACTGTGGTAAAATAATTGGGGTCTGGGGTCTAGCTGTTTCATCACGTTGAACTCTGGACTCTGGACTGGTTCTTATCGTTTGGACGTTGAGAGCCGGACTCATCAGCGATGGACGATAATCACCGGAATTTAAAAAGCGTCCTATCCTGGTGAAGAACACACCTTTGTCCCGGAGCCCTTTTTCAAGGTCCGATGAGTTGCCGGTCGGCATGGAAATCAGCAGACCTCCTGACGTCTGCGGATCGTAGAGAGGCAGGAGATCATCCTGGGACAGGGACTCATATTCCATCATTCCCTCGATGTGCCTGATATTGTCGTAGGCCCCGGCGGGCACCATCCCCATCCGGATCATTTCCGGGATTCCGTCCATAACCGGCACGGCCGTATGGTCGATTTCGGCCCCTATTCCGGCGGCCATGCACATTTCCGCCAGATGTCCTAGGAGGCCGAACCCCGTCACGTCGGTCATGGCGGTGGCTTTGTTTTCAGCGGCCGTTTCGGCAGCGTCCCGGTTCAGGGTTTTCATCCACCGGGTCGCCTCTTCGAGCAGGGAAGCCGGGACCATCTCTCCTTTCAGCGCGGTGGACGCGATCCCCGTGCCCAGGGGCTTGGTAAGGTAGATGTGATCACCGGGCAGAGCATCGGCGTTAGTCACGATCCCGTCCCGGGGGACCGTGCCGGTCGCCGCCATGCCGAATTTGATCTCCGGGTCCTCGAGGGTGTGCCCTCCAACGAGGGTGCACCTCGCCTCCTTCAGGGCGGCCATCCCCCCCTGCAGGATCAAAGACGCGGCATCGTTGGCAAGGGTGCAGGTGTCGAAGGCCAGAAAACTCATTGCCGTCAGTGGAACTCCCCCCATGGCGAAGATATCGGAAAGGGCGTTGACGGCCGCGATGTAGCCGAAATCGAAGGGGTCATCAACGATTGGGGTGATGACATCCATAGTCTGAACCAGGGCGGTGTCATCGTCGAGAAGATAAACCCCGGCGTCGTCGGATGTTTCCATCCCGACCAGCAGCCGCGGATCCTTCGGCGGACTTCTCCGCAGAGGCGCAAGGAGTTTCTGGAGATCACCCGGACCCAATTTGGCGGCTCAACCGGCTGCTTTGACCATGCCCGTCAGTCTGTAGATTTCATTTCGGTTTTTCATAGCCTATTATTGAGTCGCAAAAAGTGTCATTTTCACTTTCCTCACAAATCAACGACTTGTCCCGCAAGCCAATGACTTCCGGGAGAAGTCATTGATTTGGGCGCCCTCCCCGGGCGCGTTGATGACTTTTTGAAAAGTCATCAACTGCGGCTTTGATAAGGGCTCATCTGCTGCGTTCTCGGTTGTCGGAAACCCTCGACGTATTCCATATACGCCTCCGGTATTCCTCCTCCCTGCGGCCTTGCATCTAAACCCTTCTCGTTAGCCTTAAATTCCGGTTCATCCTCGCAATGACTTCGCTCCAGGTTGGACCCTGGACCCTGGACTCTGGACTCTGGACTGTTTTATCCCTGCCCCTGACCCTACGGTCTGATTACTGTGGAAGCGTGCAGAAGCGCGGCCTGGATCTCAAACATGTTGGACACCGCTCCAGCGGCCAGTTTCTCCTTCAGAGAGAAAAAGTCAAGACAGGTTCCGCACACAAGTATTTCGCAGCCCCGGTCCGCAAGCACCCTCATTGAATCGAGTACCGGGGAGCCCTCTATGGCGAGCCGCACGCCGGAATTCATCATGAGGATCACGTCGGGGGTGGTATCCTGCTCCACCAGCGTTGAGACGAATCCTTCCATGAGTATAGTCCCCAGCTTGTCGTCTCCTCTGCCAAGACGATCGCTGGTGATGAAAACGGCCGCAGAGGATCGGATTCCCATGGACAAGGACTGTTTACCCGGTTTAATGGTCAAACGGAAAGCGTTGCCTTCGAGGTTCTCCACGCTTACCGAGGCGCCCTTCCCCCGGGCGAACCGCAGAACGTTTTCCCGGCCGGCCTCTGAGTCCACCTCGATGGCAAAAGTGGTTCCCGTGCCCATTCCTTCCATGGTTTTTTTTGCCTGAATCACGGGACCGGGGCATGCAAGCCCGCGGCAGTCGATGGTCTTCATGGCCATATCCCTGTCTTCCCTTCTTCCGGGTGGCGGAGATTATGTTGAAAATATCTATTTCTATAATTCGTATTCCCAATAACTAGCATGACAGGGACTTTTTTTCAATAAAGCTGTCTGACCCACGGAAAAACCCTTGTCATGTTTCAATATGTTGTGCTATTTTTTCGGTGCATACAAGATAGTGGGGGTGGTTCCCGGGGTTCCTTTCCATAAACATTCATACTTTTTAAACACTTGCCGGAGGAAAACATGCCTGTCGAAGGACCGGAAAACGTCGAGAATCCATCTAAAGGATTCCAGGAATCATTGAAACTCGACCAGGACCTCGGCCGTGTTGAATTATCCGAAAATGCCAGGGTGGTCCTGGAGAAGCGTTACCTCAAAAGGGACGAGCAGGGGGACGTTCTGGAGAGTCCAGCGGACCTTTTCCACCGCGTGGCGGATAATATCGCCCAGGCTGAGGCCAGATTCGGTGCCGATGCCGAGAAGATCAGGCAGACGGCGGAAACCTACTTTGATCTCATGGTCTCCCTCAGTTTCATGCCGAATTCCCCCACACTGATGAACGCTGGGAGGGAACTCCAGCAGCTGTCCGCCTGTTTCGTCCTCCCCGTGGGCGACTCAATGGAGAGCATCTTTGACGCCGTCAAACACACAGCCATGATTCACAAGAGCGGCGGTGGGACAGGATTTTCATTCAGCCGGCTGAGGCCGTCCAAGGACGTGGTCAAGTCCACATCAGGGGTTTCCTCAGGACCCATCTCCTTCATGAAGGTCTTCAACCAGGCCACCGAGGTGATCAAGCAGGGCGGGACCCGCCGGGGCGCAAACATGGGAATTCTTCGGGTGGATCATCCCGACGTCCTGCATTTCATCGTCTGCAAGGAACAGAACGACCAGCTTACCAACTTCAACATCTCCGTGGGATTGACGGAGGATTTCATGAAAGCGCTGGCGGATGACGGTGATTATCCCCTGCTTAACCCCCGCACCGGGGAGGAGGCCGGGCGCCTTAAAGCCGCCGAGGTTTTTTGGAAGATCGTTGAAGGGGCATACAGAAACGGGGAGCCGGGGATCATCTTTCTTGACAGGATCAACCGGGACAATCCCACGCCGGCCCTGGGTGAAATAGAGAGCACCAACCCGTGCGGAGAACAGCCCCTCCTGCCCTACGAATCCTGTAACCTCGGTTCCATCAACCTCTCGAGGGTACTGCGGTACGAGGGAACCCGCGTCGCAATAGATTACGACCTGCTCGGCACCATTGTTCACCATTCGGTACGCTTCCTCGATGATGTGATCGAGATGAACAGGTATCCGCTGCAGCAGATCGAGGAGATGACCAAGGCCAACCGGAAGATCGGCCTGGGCATAATGGGATGGGCCGATATGCTCTTTCGCCTCGGGATACCCTACAACTCCGAGGAGGCGGTTGCCCTGGCGGATAAAATCATGGATTTTATCCGCCGGAAGGCTGTGGAGACCTCCCAGGTTCTCGCGGACGAAAGAGGGCCGTTCCCCGCCTTCAGCGGAAGCGTCTACGATGTCCCGGGGCGTCCTCCCATGCGAAACGCCACAGTTACGACCATCGCCCCAACGGGAACCATCAGCATTATCTCCAACACGACCAGCGGTATCGAGCCCCTGTTTGCCATCTGCTACCACCGCAATGTTCTGGATAACCAGCGGCTGGTTGAGGTCCACCCCTATTTCAAGGAGTTGGCTCAGCGCGAGGGATTTTACAGTGACGATCTCATGGAGAGGATCGCCGAGGAGGGTTCTATCCAGCACATTTCCGGCATACCGGATTGGGTGAAAAGGGTGTTCGTAACATCCCATGACATCAGTCCGGAATGGCATGTCCGAATGCAGGCCGCTTTTCAGAAATCCACCGACAACGCTGTTTCCAAAACCGTCAATTTTTCCAATGACGCCACCATGAAGGATATTGAAGATGTCTATCTTCTTGCCTATGAACTGGGCTGCAAAGGGGTGACGGTATACCGTGACGGCAGCAGGGACGAACAGGTCCTGTCTTTCGGGAAGGACAGAAAACAGTCCTCCGGGGCGTCGCATGAAGAACTGGCCCTTCCCGCCCCAAGGCCTCGCCCTGTGGTAACGGGAGGCATGACCATCAAGATGAAGACCGGATGCGGGAACCTTTACGTGACGGTGAACGAGGATGAGAAGGGGCTTTGCGAGGTATTCACCCAGATGGGGAAGGCCGGCGGGTGCGCCGCGTCCCAGTCCGAGTCGGTGAGCCGTATGGTTTCGCTGGCCCTACGTTCCGGTGTGGAGGCTGATTCCATCGTCAAGCAGCTGTCCGGAATCCGGTGCCCATCCCCCCTGTGGCAGAACGGCGAGATGGTGCTGTCCTGTTCCGACGCCTTAGCCAAGGCTTTAAGGCAGTACAAGGAGCTCCGGAATGCGGACAGCCCGGAGGCGCTGAAGGTGGTTGATCTGCCGGTATCCGGCCGGAAACGGCACGGTGGAGATGTTGGTAACATGCGGGCTTCGCTGGGAAGCCAGTGCCCCGACTGCGGAGGTTCCCTTGATTTCGCGGAGGGATGCGCTACCTGCCACGGCTGCGGTTTCTCCAAGTGCAGCTGAACCGGGGCTGATTCCAAGTCCGGTCTCACGCCCCTCGACAGTTCGACAGGCTCACTGCAGGCAGGCTCGGGACAGGCAAAGCCGCAAAGGACGCAAAGAAAATCAAATAATTCAGAAAAATTTCTCTTTCCGATCTTTATTAATTATTCATATTTCCCCTCACCCGATTTCTCCCTAAGGGAGAAGGATTTCTCTGAAATCAGCTTTGGTGAGGGTGCGCGGCCTACTTTGCGAGCTTTGCGGCTTTAGCGAGTCACTTTTCTGGTGTGACGAGCGGGCGTGAGATAAAAGGTTTGAACTTTCCCCCATTCCACTTTTCACCTCTGGACTCTGGACTCTGGACTGTTTTGCCACGTTGCGCTACCTCCGAAATCCTGGTTGACATTT
Organism: Deltaproteobacteria bacterium; assembly: GCA_013151915.1. Taxonomy (NCBI): domain Bacteria; kingdom Pseudomonadati; phylum Myxococcota; class Myxococcia; species Deltaproteobacteria bacterium. The sequence continues at coordinate 63,279 of JAADHJ010000008.1, read as the reverse complement.
CCCTTCGTGGGAGTTATGCATCCTCTATTTGTGGAGAGAAACGCGTTTTTGATGAAAAGGAGGTGAACACCTTGGCTTACGTTATATCTGATGAATGCACCGCATGTGGAAGCTGTATGGACGAATGCCCCGTCGAGGCGATCAGTGAGGGTGATATTTACGTCATCGATCCGGAGCTTTGTACTGACTGCGGAGCCTGCGAGGCCGTGTGTCCTGTTGAGGCTATCAGCTCTGGCGACTGATTTATAAAATCGACAATAAATAAAGGCGGTCCCACCCCAGGCCGCCTTTATTTATTATGATCGACGGACCGCCGACCTTATATCTCATCAGCTGGATCCGGTGTTACAACCGCAGGAGATTATATCCGCTCCCGACAGTTTTTTCCCCTTTTCCAGGGAACCGGAACAGGACGGGCAGGAGATGGACACCTCTCCCTCATCCTCGGTGAGGATCTGGGCATATTCGATCCCGCAGGCGGGACATTTCAGTTCAAAAATCGCGTAACTCATCATGCCCTCCAAGGGATGCCTTATGCATGCTTCTCGACAATGCGCTTGATCTCGCCTGGATTGGCGCCGATGATCTGTTCAACCACCTTGCCACCCTTAAAGAGCATGAGGGTAGGAATGCTTCGGATGCCGTATTTATTGGGTGTTTGGGCGTTCTCATCCACGTTGATTTTCCCTACCTTTACCCTGCTTCCGTAGTTGTCGGCTATTTCGTCGACAACCGGGGCAACCATGCGACAGGGTGCGCACCAGACGGCCCAGAAATCCACCAGGACGGGCCTGGTCGACTGGAGAACCTCCTCCTCAAAATTGGAGTCCGTAAACTCCTTGACGTTTTTGCTTTCAGCCATCATAACCTCCTTAAAATCCATGATTGGTAATCCATTGCCGGTAACCTCTAAAAAGGTCGATGGACTCTTTGCGAGTCCATCGACTTTGATAGGGTCGTAAAAAGTCCCCCATGGCTTTTTACTCCACGGAAAGCGAAAAATGTCATTTTCACTTTCCTCCCAAATCAACAACTTGCACTGCAAATTGTTGATTTGGGCGCCCCCTAAAATGGGCGCATTGATGATTTTTGTGAAGTCATCAATATTGATAGGGTCGTAAAAAGTCCGTTAATGGCTTTTTACTCCACGGAAAGCGAAAAGTGTCATTTTCACTTTCCTCACAAATCTTCGATTTGAGCGCCCCTTATGTGGGCGCATTGATGACTTTTTGCGAAGTCATCAACTTTCGTGTACGCAATAGTAACCTCCAAAGGGACGGCTGTCAATGGTACATTTGAATATTAGAATAAAATTATATAATCGTAAGGTTGGGAGATGCTTATGTCGGATAATTTCACCCCTCTGTCACGGGAGAGGCTGAGGATCATACGTTCCTTGGCTTCCCGAAAAATCCGTCGGAGGAAAGGGCTGTGCCTGGTCGAGGGGCAAAGAGCCATTGAGGAATCGGCAAAGTCGGGATATCTGGAATACCTGGTGGCGGAAGACCCCACAGTCCTTGCCGGTATGGAGATCGTGCAGGCAGGCGCCGCCGCTCAAATCCCCGTTTTCTCGGCGGATAGTGCCCTTTTTGAGGATGCCTCCGACGTTGTGCATCATAGGAACCTCCTGGGGGTCGCAAAGCTTCCAGCCGACCCGGGTATTTCACAACTTCTGAAAATTGATGGTCCGGCGGTGCTTCTATTCCTGGATGGAGTTCAGGATCCGGGAAACGTTGGTGCCTTGATAAGGACGGCCTGGGCGTTGGGTGGGATGGGGATTCTCGTTGGAAAGGGATCGGCCGATCCCTTTGGCCCCAAGGCCATTCGCGCTTCAGCAGGGGGAATCTTCCATCTGCCGGTTTTTAAGGAGATCGTCCGGGAGGACCTGATGCTTCTTGCGGAAGCGGGGTTTTGCGTTTATCTGGCCGATGCCCGAGGGCGGCCCTTCGACGAGGTGACTTTCAATTCGAGATCCATCCTGGCGGTTGGAAACGAGGGGTGTGGTCTTTCCCCGTGGATCGGAGAATTGGGAATGCCGGTCTCCGTACCGCTTCGCGGGGAGGCAGACTCCCTCAATGCGGTCGTCGCGGGATCCATCCTCCTGTGGGCAATGCTGTCCTGAAAGTGAATGTCCAGTGTCCAGAGTCCAGAGGGGAAGAGCGGATGCAGGGACACGTGGAGGATAAGCACAAGGCCTGTCATCGCGAGCTGAAACTATGCGAAGCGATCTCGTGTGGCGACCATGGGGAGCCGCAGCGAAAATGCTGATTTAACAGGGATGAAGGGGATGGAAGGGATAAGGCAAACATCGGAAGCGGATAAAATCAGAAATCTTTTGGGTTAAGGAGTGGCGCATTATTTTATCACCCCTTCATCCCTGTTAAAAAATACATTTTGGATCTGGATTGGGATTATAAGGAATTGGTGCTGTAAGGTTTTCTCCGTGATCTCCAACAACGTGCTTTGCCGCGGCGAGCTGCTCCTTAACCCCCTTCCCGGGAAAGGTTTTCAACGATTCCGGCCAGAGCCTCGGCGGTCCTCTCAACGAGCTTTTTCCCCTTTTGTCTGGTGGCAGCTTCGGGGTTTCCCCATACACCGCCGGGCCAGAACCTTTCCGGGTCCGGGAGGACCCGGAAACTCGGAAAGGAGGGATATTCCTCAGGGGAAGTTCCGCGGACCTTATCGTTATGCAGGTAGAGCATCCTGGATGTCTCAATCTCTCCCGCATGCCCATCCTCCGGAGTTTCAAGGAGGTCTCCTGCGGTTTCACGAAGCAGGTCCAGATCGCTGACGACAGCCAGTTTGAGCATTGGATCGTTTTGAACGCAGTTTTCGGCCGCTTCCCTGAGCGCGGCCATGTGGACCCTGCCGGCATGACCGGAGTAGAGGAGGATACCGGAAAATCCCTGCCTGCTGAAGGATTGGATCAGGTCACGGACCACCGACCGGAGGGTGTCGCCGCTGATGGTGATTGTGCCGGGATGATTCCGGGTGCTGCTGCACAGGCCAAAGTGGACCGGCGGCGCCACAATGGCCTTTGTTTTCATGGCCGCCCGGGTGGCCACGTCATATGCCTGAAGGGTATCGGTTGCAAGGGGAAGATGGCTTCCGTGTTGTTCCACGGAACCGAATGGGATAATGACGGGTGTCCCGGCAGCTCTCTCCCGTTCGACATCGTTTTTTGTCATCCACATCATCTCCATAAGCACATTATATCATGACCCGTCAGACCATATCCAGGAGCCAGTACAGGAGGAATCCTTGACGGGTTCCTGGGAAATAGGTATGGGGGTATCTGAGGTGTCGAGGTATCGAAGTATCGGAGTTAGGGAATAAGGTTTAACGTTCAACGTTCAACGTTCAACGTGTTAGAATCCCAAACCACTGGAACCTGGAAGGTGGAACATGGAACCTGAAACTCTCAAAGAGAGGCTGTGGGATGCTGAAGGTATCCTTTTTGATCTTGATAATACCTTGTACCCCAGGGAAAAGGGAGTCTTTGACCGGATTAACGAGAGGATAAACCTGTTCGTCATGGACCTGACGGGTGAATGTGTGGACGATATCCGGATAATGCGGAAGGATTATATCGGGCGATACGGAACGACCCTGGGCGGGCTGATGAAGCATTTCGATGTTCATCCCGACGAATACCTGGACTACGTCCACGATGTGCCCGTTGAGGGGATGTTGGGGCCGGACCATGATCTCAGGGAGTTTATCTCTCGCATTACCCTGCCTAAAGTGATTTTCACCAACGGCACTGCGCTGCACGCCGAGAGGGTCCTCCATGCCATGGACATGATCGGGGTGTTTGACGGGATCTGCGATCTGAGGGAAACAGGGTACATGGGAAAACCGCATCCCGAGGCATACCGTGCCGCAGCGGGGGAGACTGGCTCCGCCCTGGAGCGGACCATCCTTGTGGATGATCTGGAGGCCAATCTTCGCGGAGCTTCGGAGATAGGGATGGTCGCCATCCAGGTGGGACGGCCGCACGGGGATTATGCCGACATATGCGTGTCCGATGTACGGGATCTGGAGAGTACATTTCGGGGCGTCCCATGGCTGACGACTTCATGAAACCCTGTGTTACCCTGCCTGCCGGCCATAGCTTCAGCGACGGCTGGTGAAACTCTGTGCACCCTGTGTTAAATTAGCTTTTCAATTCCACGAGATCTGTTGTTCAAACCGTTTTGCCGGAGGACTTGACATGAGGTTCAGATTACCGTTCAATTCCGCATGGCCGCTGAAAAACGGGGCCGTCTTTTCTTTTTCCCTGATCATATTTCTGTCATCCATTTTCATCCCCGGCGCCGCGGCCTTCGTGGACCGCAGCGAGATTGTTTCCAGGACGCTTCCAAACGGCCTTGAGGTCCTGGTCCGGGAGGACCCCGGTCAGACAGTCGCGGAACTTCAGGTGTGGGTGGGAGCAGGCGGCAGAGATGAGCCGAAAGGGAAGGAAGGCATTGCTCACCTTTTCGAGCACATGCTCTTTAAAGGAACCGCCACCCGAAAGGTCGGTGAGATTGCCTCCACCGTGGAGGCCGCAGGGGGGGATATCAACGCCTACACATCCATGGACAATACTGTTTACCATATTACTATCGCATCCTCATATTTTGAGACGGGTATGGATGTTCTGTCCGACGCTGTTCAACATTCCTCGTTCGATAAGGGTGAACTCGAAAAGGAAAAGCTCGTGGTCATCGAGGAAATCCATCGGGGCGAGGACAGCCCTCCCAGGGTTTTTTCAGAGGAGCTGTTTAAGGCCGCTTACCCGAAACATCCCTACGGCCGCAAGGTGATCGGCACTCCGGCATCGGTAAAGAGCATTTCCCGGCGAGACATGCTCGCCTTTTTCAAGCACTGGTATGTCCCTGGAAACATGAAGCTCGTTGTCGTCGGCAACGTTAAGGCCGGCGACGTCTTCCGGTCCGCCGCGGCCCATTTCAACGCCAGGGGTGGCGCAATCCCCAGGCGTAAGGAAGTTGCCCAGCAACCCCAGACCCAGAGCAGGATTTTCCACGTCCAGAGGGACACCGACCCCGCAAGGGTTGCCCTGGCTTTTCATATTGTAGCGCTCAAGGACCCTGAGGAGCCGGTATACGACCTGCTCGCCGCCATACTATCCCAGGGGGAAAGCTCACGTTTGCCCGTGAACCTGCGGGACAAGGGTATCGTACACGCTGCCTGGGCCTACGCATATACTCCAAAAGACCCGGGCCTTTTTATCCTTGGGGCTACCGTGGATCCGGAGAGGATCGGTGATGCCCTGAGGGGTCTCCTCGAACAGCTCGCCATCCTGCGGGAAAAGTTGATACCCTCGGAAGAAATCGAAAGGGCCCGCAGCCGGATCCTGAACGGAAAGATTTTTGAGCGCGAGCGGGTTGAGGGCCAGGCCCGTGAGATCGGATACATGGCCTTGACCCTGGATAATCCCAACTTCGATGATATCTATCGCTCCCGTATCCAGGCCGTTGACGCCGGCGATCTGAGGGCGGCCGCGAGACGGGTCTTCTCGGGGCAGAGGGCAACCGTTGGATTTCTTTCCCGGGATGTTGATGCCCAGCCGGGTGATTCTGAGGTCAGGGATCTGTTGAATGGAAAACTTGCGCCGGCCGCTCACAGAAAAGGAACCGAGAGTGTGCCCGCGGTCTATCGGAGCAACCTGCCCAACGGGCTTACCCTTCTCGTGCGGGAGGACCACCGCCTGCCTCTTGTTGCCGCGCGGGTGGGGGTGCTGGGGGGAGTTCGCTTCGAGACGGAGAGGACCCAGGGGGCCTTCAACCTCATCGCCCACCTGCTCACCAGGGGGACCAGGCAGATGTCGGCGACCGAACTGGCCCTCAAACTCGACGGCATGTCCGCCTCCCTGGACGGATTTTCGGGGCGCAACAGTTTCGGGGTGACCGGGAAGTTTCTCAGCCGGGACATTGGGGAGGGGCTCAAGCTGATGGGACAGGTCCTCACGGATGCCACATTGCCGGCCCATGAGCTTGACCTGGCCAGGGAACGGATGATCAGCGCCATAAAGGCACGAAAGGACAATATGGAAGCCTTTGCAATGGACCTGTTCCGGACGGCCCTGTTCAAGGAGCACCCATACAGGTTCTCCACCCTGGGTACGGAGGAGAGCGTGAGTTCCCTGACCAGAGATGATCTGGTTAAAATCTACCGGAATGAGATCAGGCCGGAAGGGATGGTTTTGTCTCTGACAGGGGATATACGGGTAGAGGATGCCTATCGCCTTGCCGAAAAGACCTTTGGCGGGCTGTCGGGCGGAAAATTCGACCCAGGACCCTTGCCGATGGAGGTTCCCCGCGGTGGAAAACATGTTGTAAGGGAAGTGAGGGGGGACAAGGCACAGACCCACCTCATGCTCGGTTATCTTGGGCCGACCCTTTATTCACCGGACTTGGACAGCCTTGATGTTCTCAATGCCGTCCTGGCCGGACAGGGGGGCCGGCTCTTTACCGAGCTGAGAGATCGGCGGTCTCTGGCCTATAGCGTCTTCTCCTTTGTAGCGCCCGGTATCGATCCAGGTTTTATTGCTTTCGGCATCGGGGTCAGTCCCGCGCGAGAGCAGGAGGCCCTGGACGGAATTCTGGAACAGATCAGGCTTGTCCGGGACCAGCCTGTCAGCCCGGCGGAGATTGAAAGGGCGAAAACCTATCTCATCGGCAGCAAAATGATCGAGCTGCAGGACCTGGGTTCCAGAAACGATGAGGTGTTTTTCCCTGTTCTTTATGGCGAGGACCTTGAAAGGGCGCTGCACTACCCCGAGAGGATCCGTTCCGTGACTCCACGCCAGATACAGGAGGCGGCCCGCAGATATCTTGACCCCGGGAAGTACACCCTTGTGGTCTTGGCCGGAGGGGCGTCTGTAACCGGCCCGGAATGATTTCGTACCATTAGACAGGCGTTCGTGTTGACACTCTCCCGGCTGCTGTGATATTAGGGGCGGGTTGGAAAGAGGTTTGAGAGAGCCACCCGGATTTCAAATGAGGAGGAAAACAGATGAACAGAAAGATCTTGGTTTTTGCCCTGGCACTTTTCGTAACTGCCGCCTTTTCGGCCCCCATGGTTTTCGCGGGCAACCCGCCCACCCAGATTGTGATCAACAAGGTGGCCAAGAAGAAGCCGGGCGTCCCGTTCGACCATGCAGAACATGCCAGCAGGCTCGACTGCCAGACGTGTCACCACGCGGACGTTAAGGGCTCCGAGAGGGACTGTTTTGATTGCCACGGCAAGGATCCGAAGGCCAACGATCCAACCGTTTTCAACACCAAGGTAAACCCCTTCCACATCCGCTGCAGGGGATGTCATCTTGAGCTGAAAAAGGAGAACAAACCGACCGGACCGACCAAATGCGGCGATTGCCATAAGGCGAAGTAACATCCGGATCGTTTTAGAACCATGTTTGCTGTTGGGGGCGGCTGTTGCCGCCCCCATAATATGTTGACTTCAAGGAAATGAAGGCCAAGTGACCTCCGAAAACCAGCAAAAAGTGAAATCCAGGGAAAGTACCGGAAAACCTTCAACCAAAAGCACCGAAAAATCATTCATTAAAGGGATTTACGATTCCCTCGCGTCGGTGACCCTCGCCATTTTTCTCCTCATTATCTTGGCGATGACATCCATCGTGGGAACCGTTGTTCTTCAGAACGGCCGGCCGGAACAGTATTTGAAAGAGTATGGTCCCGGCGCATACAGATTATTCCAGTCCCTGGCTCTGGACGACATGTACCGGTCGTGGTGGTTCCTGACCCTTCTGACCCTTCTTCTGGTCAACATCACCCTCTGTTCCATAAAGAGGTTTCCCCGGACGTGGCGTCTGATGACCCAATCACCTGCCGTTCTGGACGAGAGCCTTTTCAGGCGGATGAAGTTCCGCGGATCAGTCCGGCGGGGTGTTTCTCCCGGGGAGGCCGAAGAAAGAATCCGGGATCTTCTGGCCGACCGTTTCGGTAAGTTCACGGAAAACCGTAACGAGGAGGCTGTCACCTTTTTTGTGGATCGGGGCTGGTATGGCCGCATGGGAGCCTATGTGGTCCACCTGAGCATTTTACTGTTGGCCATTGGCGCTATTTATGGCGGTGCCGTTGGATTCAAGGGGTTCGTGTCCATTGTTGAGGGCCAGACCATTAACAGGGTTCCACTCCGCGGCAGGAACGCGGCCGTCAAACTTCCATTTGACATTCGCTGCGACGATTTTCAGGTGATTTACTATCCTGGCACCCGGCAGCCCAAGGATTACTACAGCGATCTGGTGGTTATCCGGGATGGTAAAGAGGTCCAGAGAAAAAGGATCGAGGTCAACCATCCCCTTATTGTTGACGGCATTTACTTCTATCAGTCGAGCTATGGGGTTGACCAGAGTTCCACAGTAACCTTCGATGTCCTTGATCCTTCCGGGAAGGTGGCGGCGCCATCCGTCACCGTCTCTGTGGGACAGCCCTTTAATGTCATTGGGGATTCCTCAACCTATGGGATACAACAGATCCTGCCGTCCTATATCGGGGGCCGTCCTGCCGTTCAGATGAGCAGGATCACGGCAGGTGGAAGACAGGATTTTTTCATCTCCATGGCCGCACCCGACAGGGATAAACTGCGGGGTGGGCAGGTCTATTTCAGGATCAGGGATGCAAATATTCGAGAATACACGGGTCTCCAGGTTGCGTGGGACCCCGGCGTTCCCCTGGTATGGATCGCATCTTCCGTCATGATAGGGGGCCTGTTTATCGCCTTCTTCGTCCCCCACAGGAGGGTGTGGCTCAGGGTCGAGCTTGACCCTGAAAATACAGCTGTCCTCATGGCCGGGTCCACCAACAGAAATCCCGCGAGTTTTGAAAAGGAATTCGACGGAGCGCTGGTGGCCCTGAAACAGGCGTTGAAGAAAGATCGTGGGAAGGATATAGGAGATAAAGAATGAGCAGCTCCACCCTATTCGGCATAGCTACTTTCGCCTACCTGTTCGCCACTTTTTTCTACGTCGGGTACCTTGCATTCAGGGGCCGGGCTGTGGGGAATGCGGCCACGGGGATGGTCTGGCTGGGTGTCGTTTCCCAGGCCGGCGCCATGATCATGCGGTGGGTCGAATCCTACCGGATGGGCATCGGCCATGCACCTCTATCCAACATGTACGAATCCCTCGGGTTTTTCGGGTGGTGCGTCATGATCGCCTACCTGGTGGTGGAATACCGGTTCAAGCAGAAAGCGGTGGGGGCGTTTGTCTCCCCCCTGGCCTTTGTTATCCTGGCGGCCAACGCCCTGCTGTTTCCCGACGAGATCCAACCCCTGGTACCCGCCCTTCAGAGCAACTGGCTGATCGCGCACGTTGTCACCTCTTTCGTTGCCTACGGATCATTCGCTGTTTCATTCGGTGTGTCGATAATGTATCTGGTCAAGCGCAGGTCGGAAAGGATGGGCAGTGAGGGCTCTCTGGTATCCCTCTTTCCAGAATCAAAGATGCTTGACGAGGTTAACTACAAGTCCATCGCCGTCGGTTTTCCACTCCTTTCCCTGGGGATCATTACCGGGGCAGCGTGGGCCAACTATGCATGGGGGACCTACTGGAGCTGGGATCCCAAGGAGACATGGTCCCTGATCACCTGGTTCATCTACGCTGCTTATCTCCATGCCCGTTTTACGCGTGGCTGGCAGGGCACACGGACTGCGGTCCTCTCCATCGTCGGTTTCTCGGCGGTGATCTTCACCTATTTCGGCGTCAATTTTCTTCTGTCCGGTCTGCACAGCTACTCGTAAAGCCTTAAAGTCAGGGTCTGGGGTCAAGAATTCAGGGTCTAGAATCTGGGTTCTGGGGTCTAGACTTCGATCACACCATCGGCGTGGCTCAGGCCGGGGAAGTAGTTTGTCACTGCGAGGCCTCTCCCTGTGCCGAAGCAGTCTCGGCACGCGAGATTGCTTCACACAGTAATCAGTTCGCAATGACACAAGTGAGGGTCATCGCCATGACATGAATAACTCTCTCCGCGCCACCCCGCCTTCCCCCTCCATACACGTCCCGCCATGGACGCCGGTCACACCCTTTTAGTTGACATGGATTTCCGAACTTAATAATATACTGGGTGATTTCAACCACATTGTGAAAAATATATTTGGTGGGCTCGTAAAAAGTCCATCAGATATGATGTGCGCGGAGCGTGCATCCTGGGGTGAAGAGACTTTTTACGAGGTTGTCATATCTGGAGCCGTTTCAATTTCAGGAAGTTGGGAGCCTGTTTTGCTGAGGCATGGGAGGAGTAAGATGAAACGACTGGCGGCGGTATTTATCTTTGCGGTCTTCCTGTCCCTGGGACTGATCGTGATCAATGGGAATACGGCATACGCTGATAACTGTGTGACTACTAAGTGTCATTCCAGCATGGGGAAGGCTAAATTCGTTCACGGCCCGGTTGGGGTAGGGCAGTGTACGATCTGCCATACCAAGGGAAAAGCCGCACATCCCACCAAATCCAAGGGAAGCGACTTCAAGTTCCCGGCCAAGGGAAAGGCCCTTTGCTACCTGTGTCATGAGCCCAAGGAGACCGGTAAAGTTGTCCATGGCCCCGTCAAAAAGGGGGAATGCACCGCCTGCCATGATCCGCACCAGTCCAACGCCGAGAAACAGCTGAAGAAGGAGACCATAAGCGCGCTGTGTTTTTCCTGCCACGAGAACAACAAGACCAACAAGAAGTTCGTGCATGGGCCCGTTGCTGCCGGAGATTGCAATATCTGCCATAATCCGCACTCGTCCGATTACAAAAACCTGCTGGAGTTGCAGGGGTCGGACCTGTGTTTCCTGTGCCATCTGGACAGGAAGGCGCAGTTTGAACTCAAATACAAACACAAGCCGGCGGCCGAGGATTGCTCCAACTGTCATGATCCCCACTCGAGCGATTTTCGGTACCAGTTGAAAGCCGAAGGCCAGGACCTCTGTTTCAGGTGCCACAAGGATATGGAACAGTATATCCGGGAGTCCGCGGTAAAACACGGTGCACTGAAAGAGAAAAAGTGTACTGTCTGCCACACGCCACACGCCTCCGATTATCCAAGGCAGTTGAGGGCTTCCGCCAAGAAGATCTGCTACACCTGCCACAAGGCCATGGGGCTGAAGGTGAGGAAAGCCAAGTACGTCCATGGCCCGGTTCGGCAGGACGACTGTTATGCCTGTCACAATCCTCATGGGTCCCCCTACACCAAGATCCTCAAGAAACCGTTCCCCGCCGAGTTCTATATGCCGTACAGCACCAAGAATTACGCATTGTGTTTTGACTGTCACAACAAGGATATCGCCCTCGATCGGTACACCACAACTCTGACCGGTTTTAGAAACGGCGACGAGAACCTCCATTTTCTCCACGTCAACCGGGAGAAGGGACGTTCGTGCAAGGCCTGTCACGAGGTACACGCCGGAAATCAGCCAAAACACATCCGAAGGGAGGTCCCTTTCGGAAAGATGTGGATGCTTCCAATCAAGTACACACAGACCAAGAACGGCGGCTCATGTGTGGTTGGCTGTCACAAGCCGAAGGGGTATGACAGGATCAACCCGGTAACCAACTGAGGCAGGTCCGGTAGGGGGGGGACGATGAGAATCAGAATGTCCGGGTACGTGCTCCGCATGGCCGTGGTGATGGTCCTGGCGATTTTCTTTCTTTCACCGCCTGGGATATGCTCAGCGTTCCGGAATCTGAAAAAAGGGGAGACGCCGCCCGATTTTGTGCTGAAGGATCTGGCAGGTATGGACCACTCCCTTTCCGCCGAGAAGGGCAAAGTGGTCATTCTGTGTTTCGTCAAGGGCGTCCAGGACCGATCCATCAAGGCGTTGAACGGGCTGACCAACATCTATGCGAGCCTTAAAGACAGGGGGCTTTCCGTTTACGCGATCTCCGAAAACGAGGAGAGCCTGGGGAGTCTTCAGTCCCTGAAGAAAAAGCTGGACCTGAAATTTCCCGTACTCCTTGACGAGGAGAAAAAAATCTACGGGGAGTACGGGCTCTTCATATTCCCCGCCACGGCCGTCATCGATCAGGAGGGACGCTTCGTCTTTGAATATTCCTCCTACGGAAGCGACTTCGAACGGACACTGATGGACGAGGCCAAGCTCCTTCTGGGCCTGATCAGCGAGGAGGAAATGGCCAAGTCCGAGACGAGGCACGAGATTCAGGAGCTCACCCCTGAGGCCAAGGAAGCCAAGCGGGAAATGCAGATGGCCCGGGTTCTTATCAGCAGGAGGATGGGAAGCAAGGCCCTGCCAAAACTCCTGAAGGCCCTGGAACTTGATCCCTCCCTTCCCGGTGCGAGGCTTCTCGCAGGCCGGTTATACATCGAGGCAGAGAATTTCCAGGCGGCCAGGGCGGAGTTCGAGAAGGTACTGGAATCAGACCCCGGATCCCATGACGCCCATGTTGGATTGGGAACGGTTTACTTATCTGAGGGTAATCTCGATGCGGCCGAGGCTCAACTGCAGAAGGCTGTAGCCCTCAACCCCGATCCGGCTCTGGCACTGTACAGGCTGGGGCAGGTGTACGAGAAAATGGGGGAAACCCGGAAGGCCATGATCACATACCGGGATGCCATTTACAGGCAGCTCAAGAAGGAAGGGAAAATCAAATAGGGGAGATGACATGAGAAGCTTTGTGGGTGGAACGGGTCTGGCTGTTCTGCTTGTTTTTTCCTTTTCGGTTGCGGTCGTCCATGCCGCCGGCGCCAGGTTTCACCTTCTGGCCCCTGCCGAGGAGGTGTTCCTGAAGAGCGGCAAGGTCCTCCTTATTGCCGAGGTTGAGGGGTACTATGAGGCAAAGATGGCGGAGATCTTCGATAATGGGAAGACAATCGGGTTTGTGCCCATCAACAGGAACGTACTTGTCGACGAGTTAAAACTGGTGGATGGGAGGCATGAACTGACGTTGGCCGCTCCGGGCATTGAACGGTTGAAGTTGAAGATTTTCATAGGCAAACAGGAAGGATACCGATATCACATTGAAACGGATACCTCCGCCTGTGATACATGCCATTCGGGTGGGGGAAAAGGAGTTTATTCCATCGCCAGGGAGGATGAAGCTCTTTGTGGGGATTGTCACGATCCCGTTAATAATGGCAAATTCGTCCACGGGCCGGTGGCGGCCGGGTCCTGCACCCCTTGTCACGATCCACATGGATCCCGGAACAAATACTTTCTCAGGGCAACCGGCAAGGAACTCTGCTTAGGCTGCCACAGCCAGGACCTGAGCCGTAATCATATCGAGAAACGTAGAAACGCCGTATGCACCAAGTGTCACGATCCTCACAGTTCGGACAAAAAGTACCATCTGCTGTAATTTAAGTTTCCCCCTCCGGGAGAGATGTGCGTATGTTGAGTGGAAATCTGCGCGGACTTTTTACGCGATCTGTTGTTGCCTCGATCCTGCTTGGGCTTCTCCTGTTTTCAGTGTCTGGAGCCGCGGCCGCTTTCAGGAACCTGAAAGCCGGTGACCAGGCGCTTCCCGTGAAGGTTGAGGACCTGGAAGGAAATCCCCACACCCTTGCGGATTATGGGAAATCTACCGCCATCCTTGTTTTTTTCTGGGCCACATGGAGCGAACATTCCTTAAAGGAGCTGGATGACTTGGCCAAACTGGACCAACAGTACGGGGAAAAGGGTTTGAAAATCCTGGCTGTTAACGTTGAAAACCAGCATATGGATGCCGGTGACCTGGCCAGGATCGAAAAGGTGGTCCATGAAAAAGAGGTTTCCTTTCCCGTCCTGGTGGATAAGGGGCTAAAGACCTTCAACGAGTGGGGTGTCATCGCCACCCCCACCACCGCTCTTATCAACCGGGCGGGAACAATTGTCTTTGACCTGTCCGGTTATCCCACCGCAGGCTACCTGGAGGTCGACACGGCTGTCCGGAAGGAGTTGGGCCTGTACCGGGAAAAGGTGGAGGCTGCTGTCAAGGCGCCGGGGTACAGGCCGAATAAACGGGCGATGCTGTATTTCGGTATGGGGAAGCGTCTGATGGAAAAGGGCTTCCCCTCCAAGGCCGTCCCGGAACTCCAGAAGGCCGCCGAGGCCGATACCCACTTCCCGGACCCGCCCATCTACCTTGGGTACGCCGGCATCAGGGAAGGGAATGCCGAGGCCGCTATGACTTTCCTTCAGGAAGCCTTACGCCTCGATCCCAAGCGGGCCGAGACCCGTCTTCTGATGGCCCATCTCCTTCTTAAGGAAAACAGGCTTGACGACAGTATCGAACTGCTCTCAGGCGCCGGTGCCGATTCCATGGGGGATTCCCCCGCATCCGCCGGCCAGGCGAAATCCATCGCTGGGTCTCGGCAGGAACCACAGGCAGCTTTGGGAGCAACAGGGGAGAAGAACCTCCACGCCGACGAGGTCGCCGTGGAGCCGGTGGTCGATATGGCCGAGGTGCTGCCTCTGAGAGACGGGGGGAAGATAAGCGAGGCCATAGCGGTGTTGACGTCCCTCGTCACCGACAGTCTGAAGCAGTTGGGATTTTCCTTTGAATCGCACAGGAAGCTCGATCCCATGGAGAGGATGAAGCTCATGATGCAAAAACAGGCCACCCAATGAACAGTGTAAAGGATCTGTTGAAAATTATTCTGTTTGCCGCGGGGGGCATTGCCCTTTTTTTGGGCATCGCCCAGGGGCAGTGGGCCGAAACCATGTTCAACGCAACCCTGCTCTGACTGTCATGCATCGGGGTCGGGTGACCCTGTCGAAAAACTGCCTGCCGGAGGGAGCGCCGGAGATCCCCTAACCCGGTCCAGTGTCCAATGTTGATGACTTCGCAAAAAGTCATCAACGCGCCCACGGAAGGGCGCCAAATCAATAACTTGCGTTGCAAGTCATTGATTTGCAAGGAAAGTGAAAATGACATTTTTCGCTTTCCGTGGAGTAAAAAGCCATTAATGGACTTTTTGCGACCCTATCAATGTTGAACGTTGAACATTGAACGTCCTTTAATAAGGATTGAATGAGCAGGGTTCAGGCATGTTTATAAGATCACTGGCATTGAAGGTCAACCTTTTCATCGCCGTAATCCTGGCGGTGGCTCTGGGGACATCCTCCTTCCTCATCAAGAAAAACCTGAGCCATCAGGCCATCGAGGAGGCCATGACCAAGGCCACCATCCTGACGTCTTCCGTCATGAACTCCATCGTTGTGGAGATGAGCGGCTTTTGCCAGAAGGACGTCCAGAAGATTGTCAGTACCGTCGGTGTGGTCCCCGGAATCAGGACGGTGAGGATCTTCGATGAGGATGGCATCATAACCTATTCCGCCGATCCCGATGAGGTTGGCAAAGCTGTGAATGACCTGGACTACTCTGTCTACAAAAACGAGGAGAAGGGCAGGCCCTTCAGGTCCGAGGGAACCGAACAGAGGGCTTTCTGCAGCATCCAGCCTATCGAAAACGGCCTTGAGTGCCGCCGCTGCCACGGGGAGGAGAAGGAACTGCTGGGGGTCCTGGATGTGTGCGTCTCCATGCAGGATACGGAGGAGCGGATCGCCAGGAACAGTAAGTTCCTCTTTGCCACAACCCTCACCACGGTTATCCTGGTGGTCGTTGCTATAAGCATCAGCCTCTGGCTTCTGGTGAATATCCCCGTCAACAGGCTTGTCCGCACCATGGCCAAGGCGCAGAAGGGGGACCTCAAGGCCCGCGTGTCCTTGAAAAGGAAGGATGAGTTGGGCCACTTGGCGGACAGCTTCAACTCCATGATCAGCCAATTGGACAGCTCCGATCAGGAACTGAAGCGCTATCATGCCGAACAGCTCAAGAAGACTGACCGTCTGGCTACCATTGGTGAACTGGCCGCCGGAATCGCCCACGAGATTAAAAACCCTCTGGCCGGGATCGCCGGTGCGACTCAGGTGCTCGCCGGAGAGTTCGGTGAGAACGATCCCCGTTACCCTGTGACCCAGGAGATCCTCAAGCTCATCGAGCGACTGGATTCAACAATCAGAGATCTGCTCGATTTCGCAAGGCCCTCCGTGCCGAAAATCGTGCCCACCGATATCGCGGACCTCGTGCGAAAGACCCTCTTCCTCATTGAGGGGATGCCTGAGATAAAGAATTATGGTATCGATGTGAGGCTGAACATGGATCCCTCAATGCCCATGGTTCCCCTGGATCCCGACCTCATCCAGCAGGTCTTTCTCAATATGGCAGTGAACGCCGTTCAGGCCATGCCGGATGGGGGCACCCTCACCATCGCCGCGTTGCCATCGGCCGACCCCGAACTGGGCGAAGTCCACCCCCCTGAGGATTACGTCGTCATATCCTTTACCGATACGGGAGCGGGTATAGATAATGAGAAACTGAAGAGCATCTTCGCCCCATTCTTCACCACCAAGGTCCATGGCACCGGGCTGGGGCTTCCCATCACCATGAGCCTGGTTGAGCAGCACCACGGCCGTATCACCGTGGACAGCCACGTGGGAAAGGGCTCGGTGTTCAGGGTTTATCTGCCGAAGGAGCAGACTGCAAAAGATACGGAGACAGGGGAACACGAAGAGTAAGGCCATATTCCGAACTCTTCCTTCCCCTTGAGGGTGGGGAAGACCGGAATGGGTGGTGAAATAGTAGGTTCCACGTTTCACGTTCCAGGGACCTTCGATACCTTAAGTGGTGAGAGATATGTCTAAGGGAAGAATTCTCGTAATAGACGACGAATACCTTATCCGCTGGTCCCTCCAGCAGAACCTGGTGGAGCACGGATACGAGGTGTTTATGACGGCCTCTGCCGAGGAAGGGCTGGCCGTCATGGAACGGGAGGATCCGGACCTGGTACTTCTGGACATCCAGCTTCCCGGCATGAGCGGCATGGAGCTACTCCGGGGCATCAAAAAAACCAGGCCCGAGTGCGCCGTGGTGATGATTACGGCCACCTCCGATCTTTCCGTGGCGGTCCGTGCCATGAAGGATGGGGCCTTCGATTATCTTCCCAAGCCTTTCAACCTCGATGAGGTTCGGATAACAGTGGACAAGGCCCTCGAAACCCGGCGTCTGAAGGACGAGGTGACACGCTATCGGGAGAAGGAAAACAGGCAGTACGGTTTCCATAACATCATTTACCGCAGCCGGGAGATGGAGGAGGTCCTCGGCGTCGGGCGCAAAATAGCCCAATCGGATGCAACAACCGTCCTTATTACCGGCGAGAGCGGGACCGGCAAGGACCTTCTGGCTCAGGCCATCCACTACGAGAGCAAGCGAAGGGACATGCCGTTCATGCCGGTGAACTGCACTGCTCTGCCCATAGAGCTTCTCGAAAGTGAACTTATGGGCCACGAGAAGGGCGCGTTCACGGACGCCAAAAGCCTCAAGAAGGGACAGTTCGAGCTGATGGACGGCGGGACCCTTTTCTTAGACGAGATCGGCGACATGCCCATGGCCCTCCAGGCCAAGATCCTGAGGTTTCTCGAGAACTGGACATTCAAACGTGTGGGTGGCACCCGGGATATAACGGTGGACGTCCGGGTTATCGCGGCAACCAATAAGGACCTGGAGGAAAGGATCCGGGAGCAGGCCTTCCGGGAGGACCTGTACTACCGCCTGAACGTTATCCCCATCAACATTCCCCCCCTGAGGGAAAGGCCGGAGGACGTAGCGCCCCTGGCGGAGCACTTCCTTGTCCAGTTCAATCGCGATCTGGGTAAGGAGGTCAAGGAGGTAACCAGGGAGGCGGTGGCCGCCATGGAGGCCTACAGCTGGCCGGGAAACGTCAGGGAGCTCAAGAACGTTATCGAACGGGCCATGATCCTCTCGGCGAAGGATGCCATCGGGGCTGAGGACCTGTCCCTGAGCAAGATCGCCCCCGCCCTATCGGCCCCGGTGATCGAGGGAAAGACGCTTAACCTCGACGAAACGGAAAAGGTTCTCATCGAGAGGGCGCTGGAACAGTCCAGGGAGAACCAGTCCGGAGCCGCTCGGCTCCTAGGTATCAGCCGGGATACTCTGCGTTACCGTATGAAGAAGCACAAGCTTTTGTGATTAACCTCATGTAGTGAAAGATGGATTGATAATTTTATTTCTATACTTCTGCACCTTGCCTTGCTTGACGAATCCGGAACGACATTGGGTTATATGCCCCATGTCCGTGCGGTCAATGCCCCATTGTTCGGAAAACCTGTAAAAGCCAATGGAAAAACTTTTTTTTTGAATCTGTAATCAGTTGAAAATAAATGTAAAACACATACTATAAAACTGCCGCAAGTAGATGTTTTGTGGTATGGAACTTGCGTAACGAACCTGCATAAGGAGATACTATGAACAGAATATCACAAAGCCGAAGGATGAAATTCAAACTACCACCCGTTGTTGTTTCCCTCGTCGTCACGGTCGCCGTGGCGGTCCTGTCGGCGCCCGTTTTCGCCGCTCCGCCGGCCCCCACGTGGCTCCCCGGCCAGCCTTTACTGGCCGGAAACCAGGTCATCGCCATGTGGCTGCCCGTGCCCGGAGCGGTGAAGTACGTCGTTTACCTTGACGGTAAAAAAATCGCAGAGAGCCCTGCCAACCAGTACATGGGCATAGCGCCCTCGGTGGGCGGAAGTTTTTCCTATAAGGTATCCGCTGTTGACGCTGCCGGGGCGGAGGGACCGAAATCCGTTCCGGGCGTTATCAGGATTGTCGTAGTCAATCCCCCAACCGGGCTGGTTTACCGGACCAATGCCGATGACAGAAGCGCCTTCATAAGGTGGGATGCCGCTGCGGGAGCCGTATTCTACAATGTCTATCGTTCCAAAAAGAAGGACGAAGGATATCAGCTCGTTGATTCCGTCCAGAACGACACGATGTACAAGGATTCAGGACTCAAGATGGACGTGAATTACTACTACAGAATATCGTCAAAAGACATGACAGGAAAGGAAAGCGCCAAATCCCAGCCACTGCTGGTAAAGATAAAGGCGCCCTTGGTAAAGGTCAGGGCCAAGGCGAACACCATGGTTGTCGTGCCCTCCAGGGAATTGAGGCGGGTGCGCAGGGTGGCGGGTATGCCGGTGCCGACAATTGTCCAGATGAGCCCAGACCCTGCAGGGATGGTTCTTATTAAACCATTGGACGGTGCTGTTCTTAGAGAGTATGACCCGATAGCCAATGAATTGGTTCGCAAGATAGATCTTAATATGGTCTTTCCCGAAGGAGAAAAGGGGAAATATAACAGGATCCTGGACCTTCAATGGCTGGATGACGATAATATCGTCGTAACGAATATGGGCGAGCCTATGATCTCGGTTCTGGATGTCAGCGGGGAGAAACCTGAGCTTGTGTGGAAGGCCGATCCGGCGCGTCCCCCGAAGGACAGGAAGGATATCTGGGATGACATCCGCCCCGATTTTGACAGGATCATGCAGCGGCCGGGGAAAATTTACATTCGTGATACCGACACCCTTTGGGTGGCGGAGGCCATGACCGACATGGTCTACATAATCGATGCCGGGAACGGGGATACGCTCGACTGGTTTACCCGCTACACTTTTCCGGGGACTCCCGGGAAATTTGTTAAAACCGGTGGAACCGGTCAGTTTTTTCCGGTTTCCGATGGCCTTGTGTGGGTCGCTCAACCCATCCTTCACAGAATTATCGCTGTCAAGCCGGAATCCAGGGAAATAGCATATACCATGGGTATCGGGGTGAAAGGCTACATTGGTGGGTTTCTCGGCCTGAACGGTATTACCTCTATTCCGAATCAGGAAAATGCCTTTCTCGTTGCCGACGGCGGGGTTGGGTCGCTCCAGGTATTCAGCGGAGCGGACGGGAAGTATCTCTATCATATTGGAGGAGAAAAGGCGGTAGTTGACCCAGGCAACTCGGGAAAGCCGAAGATGAATATCGGCAACTGCAATTCACCGTTTTTCGACAGCGCGGGTAACCTTTGGGTACTCGATGGATTTGGAAAGATTATTTCAGTACGCCAGGTTAACTGGGATCAGAAGGAGGTGATGAAATAGGGGAAAAGGGTTGGTCGTGAAAGTTCTTTATTAAGGAGCTTTTTATTAACGGAAAGAATTAAAGACAAAGGAGCTTACGAATGAGATCAAAACTTGTTATCCTGCTGGCTGTGGTAGCCGCCGTTGCCCTGATGGCCCCACCGGGCTGGGCGGCTATTACAGGTAGCCCCCACGATCTTAGCGGAGCGGCTTCCGGCATTGCGGAGTCCGGTGTCTGCTCTCCGTGCCATATCCCGCACGGCGGAGGTGCGAACCGGTTGTGGCCCGTTCAGGCATCCACCCTTGGGGGCGCCGGTACCGTTGGAAATCTCTGTGCGTCCTGCCACTATAGCTCCGGCGCATATGCCGGTGACACTGCGGTCTCCGACGCGCTTTCCAATAACTACGTCTTCGGCGGTTCGAGCCACGGGCTTCTTATGGACCCCACCATAATCCCTGACCAGGATCCGGACTACCTTGACGCCAGCGGCCTGCCCTACATCGACAATAATTCAGGGACTCTTGCCGATAAGACGATGGAGTGCACTTCCTGCCACAATGTCCATGACAACAACACCAACCAGCCTTTCCTGCGGCTGCCCATGGAAAGCCTGTGTTCCGACTGCCATAACAACAGGCATTTTGTAAGCGGCACAAATGTGCAGGGCGGCGCGGCCGGCAAGAACTGGGTCCAGACCAACACCAGGGCCAACAATCCCGGTTCCCATCCCGTGGGCGCTGACGTGACGGCGGCGTGGAACGGTACATGGACGAGCATTACAATCAACACCATCTTTGAAAATGCCTTCGGTACATCCGTCCAGGCCGCAGGGGTCGGCGACTGGGTATTGGGTGGGCACCTTTCCGACGGTAGCCTCACCGGCGGCGTGACCTGCGTTACGTGCCATGCCGTTCACGGGCAGAAGTCCGATAATAACAACAGCGGGCAGAACCCTCCGGCGAACCTCCCCCCCTACACGAACTTCCTCGTCATCGATCAACAAACAGAAAACGTCACTGTCTCACCGGGGGCCATCAGCGGACGGTCCATCGCCAACGGAGCAGGTCTTGCCAATCCCCTGTGTACGGCGTGTCACAATGGTTCCCTGAGTGGTGATTACGCCTCGGCTCTGGCCGGCTCAGCCTACGACCCAGGGGCGACCGGGTACACCCATCCTCTCATGGGTATTATCCCCCAAGGCGAATGGGTTTCAGCCTTCCCAACCTTCTGGCCCACCGGAAGCTCCACGACCTATAACACCGGTAATACCCCGGTGGCCATCTGCGAGTCGTGCCACACGCCTCATCCACTGGCCAACCAGAACGCAATCGTCCAGAGAGATGACATTGTGGCTATCGGCGCCACCAACTATGGATTTATCACCAGGGACGCCACCGCTGACCTCTGCGCCAACTGCCATCTGGCGGGCGGCAACACCGCCCACCATCCTGTTGGCGGCACCTATGACAGTTCCGGCGTTGACGGCTCCAGCACCAGCCCACTTATAAACGTTACTGGCAAAGCCAATGACGTTCTCAGTTGCTCCACCTGCCATGCCAGCAGCGGCGCGCACAACTGGGGCGGTATCGCCAAGGTCGGGCTCGATCCCAACTGGGTACCACTCGACAACGCCAGATCCACAACACCGGCTACGGATGCTGTAGCGGACTCCATCAGCGAGACCTGTATGAACTGCCATATAAGCATGGATGGCGATCCCACCAACTTCTCGCCGACGATGCACGCAACAATCGGCACCGAGCCCCAGTACCAGATTATCGGTAATGGGACGCACTATCTGGGGTGGATGCTTAACAGCGCGACAGTCATGTCTTCGAACCTTCAGCCCAGGATCAGCAGTGTCTACACTGTCCCAGGCTACGAATGGACCAATACCACAGACTATCCCGGCGCTAACGGTGGATGGCCGCGATTCCGTCCCGACACCACCAAAGGTCTGGGATTGGTCTGCGAGTCCTGCCATGAACTTCAGCCGGCGAAGAACAACGGCGCCGGCGGTCATCTCCTGCTGGCCAACTTTGTCGAAGGCCAGGACGGTAATAACTCGAGCGGTCAGGACGGCCTTTGTGTCGCATGCCACCAGCCTCCCGGAACGCATCCCACCACTGGATCTATCGTCAGCCGTACAGGTGCCGTGCTCAACATCGATACAGCAAAGGCCTGGCTGACCACCTATGTGTCGGGAAGCAAAGACGCCACGTGGAATATTGCAGCCGACCGGATGTCGTGCGATAGCTGCCATCAGATCCATGATGCCAACACCCAGTCGGCGAACTACATCCTCGATGCTCTGAATGCAGACGTTACGTTAGGTGGTGATTATGTTCCTCCAGCCAGTATCCCCGATGGGACGAGTTTTGTGCCTTACTATCCTGACGGCACGAAGCCTGGTGACTATGCGACTTTCTGTGCATATTGCCATCCCTACTAATAATAGGTCAGGCTTTCGTTCTTGCTGAAGCAATGCGGTGACGGGAGGCTCCGATCGTTTATGGCTGCGGTGTTTTTCCACCGCAGCCATAAATTTCGTTTTGTATGTTGTCCCATGAGATGGGAAGGAGGGTCTAATGGGCTTAAAGAAAAGGTCGATATTGGTGTTATCCATCTTTATTGTTCTCGCATTTTTCCTGACGGCCACTGGTTCGTCGGCTCTGGCCGATGGCGACAATGCCCCAGTGAAAGTCTACAAGGTCGGCGACAAAGTTGAGGCCATCAATGTCCAAAGCCTCGACGGCAAGACGGTCAACCTGATTAAGGAGTTAAAGAAGCCTACCATCATACAGTTCATGAACACGGCCTGCTCGGCCTGCAAGGCGGAGCTCGGGTCCCTCGTTGGTCTTAAGGACGACCTGAATGGGAAATTTGATGTTTTCTCTGTTTCGGTTGATCTTGGCGGCGCAGCTTCAGTGAAGCGCTACGAGGATAAGTGGCATTTTGGGGTCGATTACTTCCTTGACCCATCCTTTACCGCCGCCCCCGTTTTTGGCTTCTCCTTTACCCCCGCGTTTGTCGTGCTGGATAAAAGCGGGACTATCCTCATGTCACAGAAAGGATTCATGGTTTCCAAAGAACAGCAGGTGATTGACGGTATCACAGCAGTACTGAAGTAGATTTCCTGGGGGGGGGGATGATCCCCCCTTCATTTTCACTTTCCTCACTAATCTTCGATTTGCGCGCCCTTCAACAGGCGCCTTGATGACTTTTTGCAAAAGTCATCAAGTTTGAATCCCCGTTTTCTTGGAGCTGAATGTTACCGAATTGGAGAAATGCAATTTGAAAAGATTACGTCTGGATTTATCAGTTTTCCTTTTAGTCATAGTCCTGGCCTTTTTGTTGTCATCCTGCTCTGCAGGGAAAAAAGGGGGCGAGAGTGGCCGGCAAATGCCGGGAGAAACTGGAAAGGCTTCGTCCGAGGCCGTTTTTTTTATTGACGGCAACCCCGTTACCAGGGATGACCTTGCCATCTTCAAGAAGATATTTTCCCGAGCTATGTCCTCAAGGCATGGTCAGAGCGGGGAAGATCTGGAGGTCTTGGACCTCGTTCAGCCCTATGTGAACTACTACTCTGTTGTTCAGAAGGCCAGACAGGAGGGCTATGACAGGAAGCCCGGCCTTGAATTTTCCAATGAAGCCGTCCGGCTTGCCATATCCGGCCCTGAATTCATGAAGTGGTTCGTGAACAATGCCGAGTTTTCTCCGGCGGAGATAAAAAGCATGATACCTTCTCAATGGGTCATGATGAACTTTGCATTGAAGGCCTTTAATTCGGAAGGGGCGGCTCAGATTGCCAGGCAGGCCATGAAAAACCCCGAGGACTTCCTGGCCGCCGCAGGCAACCTCAAAGTGTCTGAAAGGAAGAACCCTGATACAGGGCTGATTTTTCCGGGATCCGGATTTTTCGGGGCATATGATGATAAGGTCCTGTTTGATCTGCAAGAGGGGCAGATCAGTCAACCGGTTGAATCCGGGGTAGGTTGGATTATCTGTCTTGTCAAGGAGCGCAAGGAGTTGAACGAAGGGGAGCGCTCAAACTACCTCAGGAGAAAACGTAGGGACTGGTCTTTTAGAAGGGCCCAGAATAATCTTAACCGGTACGTGCAGGAGAAGGGGATTCAGGTAAAAAGAGAAAACCTCAAGGAGGCAATCCAGAGGGAATATCTGGGACTTGGGTTTTCCGACCTTCCCGTTCTTTCGGTGGGTGGAAAGGACCTGACATATCGAACCTTCAGATACCTTGTAAAGACCAACTATAAGAACATTTTCGATTCCATTCCCGCGAACAGGTGGTTGGGAATGATCCAGAGCGATCTTGAGGTCGTTGGGAAGAAAATCCTGGCCGGGCGGAAAGGTGAGGAGGAAATCCCTGAATCTGCGAGGGAGAGGCTTATTCCGGAAAGCCTCGAGAAAGTTATCCGGTTATCCCAAGGGGCGATACTCTATTCCAACTACATTCAGGACTATAAACACAACACATCGGTGAACGTTTCCAGGAATGATGCCCGGAAATATTATAATGAGAATAAAAACCGTTTCCGCACTCCCGCTTCCGCGAGGATTCGTTATCTCCTCAGCCCTTACAAAAAGGACCGGGCGATGTTTGAGAGGATTGTCAGCCAGGGGGGAGGCCTTGATGACATCCTTCAGGCCATGAGCGGAGGTGTCGACACCCTTCACGGAAAAAATTCAATCAAGATATATTATTTGAGGAAAGGCCAGAAGGGATTTGATTCCGCACAGGAAGCAGTGTTTGGGACCATGGCCGAGGGCGACGTCAGGGTGGTTGGCGCCGATACGGGTGGCGTCATGGCAATTGAGGTTCTCGAAAAGAGTGATTTTGGGACCTATCCGTTCAGCAGTGTTCAGGAAACCATCAGGGCCTGGCTTCGGGACCAGAAGACGGCCCCGCTTGTGATGGAACACCTCAAGGAGTTGGTTGAATCCCACAAAGTGGTGATGAACAAAGAATTACTCCCCCAGAAACTCCCAGATCTGAAAAATCCTGAAACCGGTTGAGGTGAAAATCACGATTTCAGGGGATACCGGTTCCTGACAGTTTTCTGAGTTCCGACATCGCCAGACTGTGTCTGGGGTTCAACAGGAGGGTTTGCCGGTATTCTGTCAGCGCTGCACCCCTGTCCCCCATGAAACGATAAAGCCTGGCAAGGTTGAAGTGGACATCGGGGTCATTGGGGGAGAGGCGTACGGCCGTTTTCAACTCCTCCAAGGCTGCCTGTGTTTTGCCCAAATCCTTGAGGACTGCTGCCATATTTATATGGGTTTCCGGTTTCTCAGGTCCCAACGCAAGCGCCTTTTTAAAGAAGATGTAGCTTTCTCGCAATCGCCAATCCTGCCAATAGAAGTAGCCCAATGCCTGGTTTGCCCTGAGTGAATCCGGGTTGTTTTTCAATACATCTTTCCACAACGTTTCATCCGTGGCGAACACCATGTTCCGATGGAACGTGTTCGTTCCCAGGAGTATGAGAATTGCCAGGCAAATAGCGTAAAAAACCTTGATTATGGCACCATTTTCTGACCTGTTTTTTCTAAACAGAAAACTTGGAACCTGGGTGGCAACCAGCACCGCTCCCAGGCTTCCGAGGTAGAGTCGATGATCGTTCATCGCGACGTTGAGACGGAAAAGGGATGTGGGGAGAAGGGCGGTGAAGAACCAGAGGGTTCCAAAGGTGACCAAGGGATGTTTCTTTCGTATCCCAATCGCAACCGCGATAATTACCGATAGGATAATCAGGGAAAGGATGACCGTGGGGTCGGAAAAATGCCGGCTCACTGTCAAGGACTTGTCTATGCTCAAAGAAGTGGGCCAGAGAATCTCACGAATATAGATAACCCAGACTTTCGCCTGTGTTGCCAACTGCGAGGTGAAATCGGGCGCGGCGGCAGAACCGCCCCTGGATGTCAAAGTAGCGTATAGATTTTCGCCCAGCACGATATGACGAATCCACAGGTAGCTCCCACTGGCCAGCAGGAAGGGAAGAAGCCGGCCCATGAGGATCTTGATAACCTCCAGTGGGGGCTGCGCCTTCATCCAGGCCCGGTTAAGGAGCAATTCGTAGTAGAGAATCAACACGGGAAGAACTATAACGATCTCTTTGGTCATAAGACCGCAAAGATAGAGAAAAGCCGACATGACCAGCGGTGTAAATCGGACGGGAGTACGTGCCGTCTCCCGGGCATATATGTAGAAAGCGAAGAAAGCGAACATCGTGGCCAGGCCTGAGGATCGGGCGGAGATGTATACCACCGTCTCGGCATTCACCGGGTGGAGGCCAAACAGGAGTCCACTGAATATCGCTGCCGGAAGTGGATTGATGGTCGTATTCCTTTGAAGAAGAAAAAAGACAATCAGGAAGACTCCCATGGTCGCCAGGAGATGAAACAGAAAGTTAAGGATGTGATATTCGGATACGGCGTAACCGTCCCCGGAAATTATTTGCGCTAACTGATAATTGACCGCGTACGATGCCATTAGCAGAGGCCGATACATCCTGGCTGATGGGTCCCCGCTGAATGTAGATGGATCATAAAAAAACAGAGGCAGGTTTGATATTTTTCGGACGCTCAAGTTCTGTTTTATATGGTGAAAATCGTCGTAATGCCAGCTTCCGGTAAAACTGTTGGAATAAACGGCCGACACGATAATGACAATGGCGAGGATGGCCATGAATGGATAATGAGATGAGGTCTTGACCGAGCCGCGTTTCATCAGTGGGATTTTATTGTCTTCTCTGGAGATTTGATATCCTTTTCCTGGAGATGCGTATGTATCTTTGATCACCCAGCCAGTATCGCATGAATTTTTCATAGCTCTTGATGGCTTCTCTTTTTTGCCCCAGGTTCTCCTGGGCAAGTCCTGTATTGTAATACGCCATGGCGAAAGTCGGATCGATGGCGAGTGCCTTCCCGTAGAAATAAATGGCTTCCTTATACTTCCTTTCCTTGAAGTAGATATTGGCCATGTTGTTGGCTGCTTCGATATAGCGTGGGTTGAGTTTCAGCGCGTGCCTGTAGGCGAATATGGCTTCTCCCGTTTTTCCGGCCTCCCGGAGGATGTTGCCCAGGTTATAGGTTGCCAGGGCTGATTTGGGGTTGAGCTGAATAGCCCGCTTCATGAATCTTTCAGCCCTCTCAAAATCCTTTTTCTTGTCGTACACGTTCCCGATGTTGATATAGGGGTTGGGGAACATGGGGGCAAGCTGGATGGTCTTGTTATAGAATTTCAGCGCCTTGTCGAGATCCTTGTGCTGTTCGTAATAGATACCCAGGTTGTTGTACCCGCGGACGGATTTCCTGTCCTTCAGGATCACATCCTTCCACATGGTTTCCTCGGTGGCAAAGGCCATGTTCCGTTTGAATGTCCCGATGCCCATGAAGAGGAGGGTAGCGACGCAGATAGCCGTAAACGCCTTGAAAAGGGCACGGTTGTCGGTCCTGAACCGGACGAAAAGCCTTGCGGCCACGTAGGTGAAAACCAGGGTTGCCCCGAGCCCGGGGAGGTAGAGCCTGTGATCGTTCATCACAACGTTGAGGCGGAATACAGAGGTGGGGAGGAGGGCGGTGAAGAACCAGAGGGTCCCGAAGGTGACGAGGGGATATTTCTTCCTCACCGCAACCACGGCGGCGAGAATCGCCGCCAGGATAATCAGGGAGATGATGACCTTGGGATCGGAGAAATGCCGACTGACCGTAAAAGGCTTGTCTATGCTCAGCGAAGTAGGCCAGAGCCACTCCCGGATGTAGTAGATCCAAACCCGGGACTGGGTGGCGAGCTGGGACGACAGGTTGGGGGCGGCAGCCGTACCCCCTTTGGATGTGAGCACTTTGAGGAGATTTTCCCCCTTGGTGAGGTGGCGGGCGGTCAGGTAGAGAAACGCCCCGATGCCATAGGGCATCATTCGAGTTGTAAGTGATGCGATGATCCTGGAAAATCGCTCTCCTTTCATCCATTCATTGTTGAGCAGGAATTCGTAATAGATGAGCATGGCCGGCAGGGTTATCGCTATCTCTTTGGACATAAGCCCACAGGTGTAAAGAATCCCGGAAAAAACAAGAGGCCATGTTTTTGCCGTCCCCTCCTCAGTACCCGTAAGATACAGATAGAAGGCCCAAAAAACGAACATGGCCGACATCCCCGAGGAGCGGGATGATACGTAAACGACAGTCTCGGTGTTAATGGTGTGCAGGCCGAAAAGGAGTGCGGCAAAGGTCGCGATCAGAATGGGATTGGCCCCCGTCAGAGGAATTCTCTTCCTGAATAGAAACAGGACAATGAAGAATAAGGCGAAGGATGCCAGAACGTGGAACAGGAAGTTGGTGACATGGTACCAGACCACATCATACCCGTTGCGGGAAGTCAGAAGGCCCAGCTGGTAGTCGATGGCATGGGTGGTCATTAAAAGAGGGCGATACATGTTGGTCTGTGGGTTCCGGCTGAATGTCGATGGGTCTTTGAAGAAAACCGGGATATTGGAGATTTTGCGGATGTTGATGTTCTCCCTGATGTGGTGAAAGTCATCGTAATGCCAATCGGCGTTGAAGCTGTTGGAGTAGAATATCATCAGCGACGCGGTTATCAGGAGGAGGGAAAAAAAGACTGGTTTTCGGTTGAAACCGGACTGGATGGTCTTAGCGAGCTTATTCATAAGTAGTGGTTTCGCATCCCTTCCTGTGTCGTTTCCCGGGGACTCGAGAAGGCTGAATCACAGGCTTCAACACGTGGGTTTTCTCCTGGGTTTCCAGTGGGTCAAGGTAACCTTTTTATCCTTGTTTTTCAATACGTTTACCGTCAATCACTCGCGGGCCGAATTTTCTCCAAGGAGCTTACCCACGATGAATTTTGTGACGTCAATTTTCTCATCCAGCATTCGGGCAACCGCTTTATAGAGCCTGGGATTATTTTTCATGTTGCCTGACAACACCTCCTCCGCCTTTGAAATAGCATCCGGCGCTTCCCACGGGCGGAAATTGAAACCCAGCCCGTAACGGTTATCCTGTTCGTTGGTATACCCCCGGCCCACCTTGTCCAGATAGATGAATGGTGTCCCTAGGATACAGCTTTCGGATGCCATGGTCGCGCTCTCACCGATGAAAAGCCTGGCGAAGGCCAGAAGGTGGTGAACCTGGTGAGGCGGTATGGGAAGTCTGAAGCGATCGAACTCCTCCGGCAGGGGCGATTCGCTTGTGATATAGACCTTGCCATACTTTTCCAGAACCCTGGTCAGGCGCACTTTTTCTTCGACCGAGAACCCTTTCGCCTTCACATCGTGAAGGGCTTTCCAGGATACGAAGCGAACGACCGAATAGGGTTCACCTGGGTTCACGCCGTGTTCAAGGAGAATGGCCGGGTTCGCTTTGAACCGGTCGGGATGCAGATAGGCAAGTTCATGGTAGCCGGGATAGGTTGTGTGGTGACCCCTGACCTTTCCTTGGTAGCATTCGGGGGTTACAACCTCTGTGGCGAATGGATAGGAGATAAGATTGGATAATGTCGCGTTCTCCGTATCGTAAAAGATGTAGTTTCGTGTCCTGGTGAGGAACCCAGCCTGGGCAGTGGAAATCCCGCCGATGCTGGCTATTACGTCCGGTTTTCCCCTGCGGATGATCCTCGCCATTTTCCAGTTCCTGGAGATAAGTTCCTTTGCAAGGCCGGTCTTTGTGCCGGCCTCGCTGCTGATGCAGTTATAGGTGATCCTGTAAAGGTCCAGCAGCCGCAGGGTAAGATCCTTGTCACGGGCGGTAACGATGACCTCATGGCCGCCCGATTCCAGTTCGCTGATAGCGTTCCGGAAAAAATGGACGTGGGCGGGGTGGAGGATATCGAGCAGAACTTTCACGACGGATCTCCATGGGGATCCGGGGCTTTGCCCATGATGTTTATCCCCGCCGGTCTTAGAAGCCAGAACCAGCAGGCCGGAGTGAGCAGAAACACAACCGCCACCTGCCCTCCCCGTATGAGCGCTGCAGCCAGGAGACTTTCGTTAAGGCCGAGCCCGGTTATCATGCCAAGGTACCCGATAGCGGCCTCCTGGAGTCCAAGGTTGTTGGGTGTGATGGAAAGGTAACCGGACATGGCGTTGAAAACGCCGATGATAAAGGCCGGCAGTAAAGGGATACTGATTCCCATCGCGTGGTAAGCGGCGTAAATGACAAATGCGGCGACAATGTACTGAAGGAGGATAGATAAAATGACTTCCGTGAGGCCCAGGTGCTGGGATCTGATGGTGTCGAGTCCTGTCGCGGCGAGCCGGAACATGTTGTAAATTCGCCCCTCTCGCTTGAAGGATGGTAAACGCACGATTTTGGCGGCGACGGCAAATCCGGTAAAGATCAGACAGGCCAGAACCAGTTCCGGGGATATCAACCCGTAGTAGTAATAGCCCGCCAGAAGCAGACTAAGCCCCGTGATCCCCGAGACGAAGAACAGGATCAGGGAGTTCGCTACCATGACGCCGGCGTAGGCAGAGATGGGGAGTCCCTTGACCATCCTGAGGTATGTGGCTCGGACTGCGGCCCCGGCCCTTAACGGGCCGAAATAGTTGGCAAAGGTGGTGAGAAAAGACAGGCTGGAGTACTCGAAGGTGGTAAGCCGCACACCGAGGATCTTGACGAGAAGGGCGTTGGTAAGCCCCGTTGTAACCACCATGACAAAGGAGGCTGTCAACAGGAGCCACAGGCGGCTGATCCTGACATTTTTCAGGAGTTGGGTCTGGTCCCTGAATAACAGGATGTAGAGCAGGGTCGCTCCGCAGATAATCACAAAGCCGACGATCTGGACCCATCGACGGTTCATCTGTGTAGGCTTTCCCGCCGCCGGATCATTCCGGGCATCCGTAACGGACGGTCTGAAGGAGGGATCATACCCCTCTCGATGGCATAGTGCCATAGTTTTGTGCCAGGGTAGGGGACGGGCAGGAACACCTGGACCTTGTTGAGCGGTGTGGTCCGGATGAATTCGAAAGTTTCCAGGATCTCCACCGAGGTGTAGTAGTTGCACGGGGAGTTGAGGATGACCTTGATCATGATGCTGTTTTCAAACCTTACCATGGGAAATGGATTCAGCGAGATTCACGAAACGGGTCGCGAACCGTTCCCAGGTGAACCGGGCGGCAATTTCAAGAGAGTGTTTCTTCATGCCGCTCAAAGTCTCCGAGGATTTCAGGATATTTCCGATCCTTTTGGCGATCTCCTGGTCGTTTTCATCCGGAGGGATGAGGAAGCCGTTTTTCCCGTCCTCGATGATGTCAAGTGGACCTCCGGCTTTGAACGCCATAGCGGGTACTCCGCTGGAGTTGGCCTCTACAAGGCACAGACCGAAGGAGATGTTCTGTTCGAGAATAACGAAAAGGTCGGCCACATCATAATAGGAAAACACTTCTCCAGGCCCGACGTAGCCCGGGAACAGGATATTGTCTGAAAGGTCCATCCTTGCAACCTGTTCCTTCAGTGCGCCCAGGGAGGGGCCGTTTCCTACGACAAGGCACGCGATATCCGGAAACTTTCTTCGGAGGAGTCCGGTGATGTTGATGAGCCTGTCCACGTTCTTCCAAGGGGTCAACTTTCCGGTAAAACAGAGGACCGGCCCTTTTCCCTCAAGTGCTTTAGCGATGGCAGGAGGCAGGGGAGGAACCTTTTCCGGCCGCTGGATGCCTGGTGGTATCACTTTCACCCCCTCGATTCCGTAGATTCTCTCGATCCATTTGCCGTAGCCGGTGGAAAAGGTGAAGACCGAGTGGGTCTTTTTCACTGCGGCCCTGTCGAAGGGTCGGTAAACGGCCGCGAACAGGGGTACCAGGCGCCCCACCAGTCCCCCCGACCGGGAGGTTTCTGCGCCGGTGTCGTAGGCGAAGCGCGGCGGCTGGTAGCAAAAGTAGATGGCCGGCTGCCGCCGCCGCAGGACCTTGTAAAGGGCGAGAGCCGGAACCACCGTTTCGGTGTGAAAACACACGACATCAGTCTGTCTGGGAAAGAAAAAGGGAAGGATCGCTGTAGAGGTCAGGTTGGCAAAGGCGGCAAGGAGCACGTTTTTAAAAGAGGGAGTGAGGGCGCGTGGAGGGGTTACCAACTCCACCCTATAGTCCAGCTGCTCTCCCAGGGAGTCCGGAAAACCGCCGGTGACGAGGGTGTTCTTGATCCCCTGATCGCCAAGGCACCGGAGCAGGTTGAAGATCACCGGCTCGGCTCCGCCGTGAACCTCCTTGAATTTGGGGAAGACGTGGGTGATGTGCATGAAGCGCCTTTTGTATCAGGCTCCGAAAACCCGCCGGTTTTCCACCGCCCAGTCGTAAAGAGCCTTGATCCCGTCCCTCGGTTCCGTCTGCGCCTCCCACCCGAGGGTTTTTTTGGCCTTGGAAGAGTTGCATACGAAGTAGTAAAGGTCGCCGAAACGCTCCCCTCCGAAGTGGACCTCGACAGGCCCGCCGGCAAGTTCCCCAAGGTACTCGATGCACTCGATAAGGGAAATCATGGTCTTCTCGCCGCCGCCGATGTTGTACGTCCCGGGCACGGGGTTTTCGTAAAAGGAATGAAAAGCGTGGCAGACATCCGGGGCGAACAGGATGTCGCGAAGCTGCTTGCCTGTGTTAAAGACCGTCACGGGTCGTCCGATGGCGGCTTTGATTGTGAAGTTGGCCACCCACCCGTGGTCTTCGCCGCCGAACTGCCTGGTTCCGTAAAGACCCGTCAGGCGAAATGTCGCGGCTCTGACCCCGAAAGTGTCGGTGAACATCCTGACATAGTGTTCCGCCGCCATCTTGGAGGCGTGCAAGGGGGTGATATTCCCCGTCATGAGTTCATGATCCTCCGCGATCCCGGCGGGAGTCCGGATGTATCGTGTTTCCTCTTCCCTTATGGTTTCGTTGATGCCCGTTCCGTAGACATGGATGGAGCTGCAGTTCACCACAGGGACCTTGATCTGCCGTGCTGTTTCCAGGACGTTGTAGGTGCCGATCAGGTTCGTCGTGAGGTCCAGCCATGGCTCTTCCATGGACAGGGTCATGGCCGGTTGGGCTGCCGTATGAACAATGAAATCGCAGCCGTCCGCCTCTGCCAGGAGGTCGTCGAGGTCCCGTATGTCCTTTTTGACCCTCTTGACCCCGATCTTTTCCAGGTAATCCCAGTTGAAGTTCCTGACCAGATCGAGGTCGTAACCGGTTTTGCTAAGTTCGAACTTGGTCATGCTGTCGTAAGAAACCACATCCCATTCCATGTTTCTGTAAAACTCGCACACATGGGATCCGATGAAGCCGCACCCTCCTGTCACAAGAACTTTCATGATTCTCTCCTTCCAGCATCCCGGAGAAGCTTTTCGAACCTCTCGATATCTTCCTCGATGTTGATGTTGAAGTACTCCGATCCGATGTTGAATGTCTTGACCGTCTGTCCGTCGTCGATGGCGCACTGGATCATATCCACCAGTTCCTTTTCGCCGCGTTTCTGGCTGATGGGGGTCTCTTCTATATAGTCGAAGATGGCGTTGCGAAAGATACAGTTACCGGTTCCCTGGGTGCTGTTTAAGGGCCGCCTGGGCTTTTCTATGAGTCGGAACACGGTGTCGCCGTCATCCTGGATGACGGCGTAGGTCCTGGATATCTCCGATGTGTCCTTTGCATGGATAACCCCGCAGGTCACAAAACACCCTTCCGTTCCGAAGTACCTGATCATCTCCGAGTGTCGAGGGCCCACCATGACCTCGTCTCCAAGGAAGGTCATGAAATCGTGCCCATCGATGGCCTCCCGCGCAGTTTCGATAGCGTGGACGAGACCTTTGCGCTCATGTTGAATGGCGTATCGGATACGGGTGCCGTTATATTCATTGCCGAACTCGTTGATGATATCTTCGGCACGGTAGCCTACCACGATGACGATTTCACTTACACCTGCCCGGACGGCGTTGTTCAGACTGTAGGAAATAAGGGGCCGTCCGTTCATGGGCAGCATGCACTTGTTGAGATCCGAAGATCTCTCGTTGAGCCTCTTCCCTCTTCCTCCAGCCAGGATAAGCGCCTTTATCTTCTGTTCCATGGGACTGTACCTCCTCTTGCCGACCGTGTTTCCTTAATCCATATCCACATCTTCGTATCGCCACTTCATGTTCTCACCCATGTGGCCGTCGCAAAACTCCCTGAGCGTCATGACTTTGTCCGTCCGGGTGTCGATGATCCCGAACTTTTTCTCCCTCGGCAGGGTGTTGAAGATCCGGCAGCCGGCACACTGCATCGGGATAGGCCTGTCCGGTTTGTTGATGGTGTATCTGAGGGTCTTATAGGAATTGCTGTACCAGATATCCCGGAACTTTTCTTTCAGGACGTTTCCGTGGGAATGATCACGGATGAAATCTCTGTTGTTGGAAATGAACACGGCGCAGCACTGGGAGACGTAACCGTCCATCATGATATATGGCTCCATCCAGGCCATGCAGCAGGAAGGATCGGGTAGCTCCTCACGGACATTGGTACCGGTGAAATTAACCAGTATTCCATGTTTATCCGCTCTTCTGTAGGCTTCATCAATGATATCCCGGGGAATGTCCTCCATCTGCAGGTGAAGGATCTGCTTGAAGGCGAGAAGGCGGATGATGCCGATTCTCGAACCGGCCCCGAACTCCTCCCGGTTGCCGATACTTCCGACCAGATCGACGAAATCGGGGATCTCGTGGACGTTGTTCTTCATGGCGATGTAGACGAACATGATCTCGGGGAAAGGAGAACCTTTGCGTTTTTTCATCTCGACCATCTTTTTCAGGTTTTCGATGGTCCGCTCATGCTTACAGCCAACCTTAATTGCTTCGTAGGTCTCTTTGCTGGCGCCATCGAAGGACAGAACGATCCCTTCCATGTCGTTGTCAACGATATACTCGATCAGTTCATCGTCATAATCACACATATGATCGGGAATATAGGACATGATATTATGGTCTCGGAGGTACCTGATGAAACGCTTCATTTCCTTGTGCTCAAAAGAACTGCCTTCGCCCACCAGACTTGCCCACCGCAATCCCGGGAACTGCTCGAGTATGCTGATCACTTCATCATAGGACATTTGCTTGATCGATTGGGATTCCTTGGACCAGTAGGTATGTTCGCAATGAATGCATTTTTTCGCACATGTTGTCGTTATCTCCAGTTCGAGTTGCTTGGGCATACCGTAAAGTTGGGGGAAACGGCGGATGAACCAC
Source organism: Deltaproteobacteria bacterium (assembly GCA_013151915.1). Classification (NCBI taxonomy): domain Bacteria; kingdom Pseudomonadati; phylum Myxococcota; class Myxococcia; species Deltaproteobacteria bacterium. Next base: position 28,134 of record JAADHJ010000008.1, on the reverse strand, counting down.
CCGGTGAAAAACCACCAGATGCCCGCTCCACCCGGTCCCACGGGAGTGAAAAGTTTGACGCTGACGAATTTCCAGGCCGCCATGGGGCCCCTTCTCCAAAGTAAATACCATACAACGGATATATAGCTGAGCCCGATTTCAAACAGCATTTTGAATAGTTTGATCAAACCTATCCGTTTGGCACTGATCAGTAATGGGGCCGGCAGGATCAAATTGTAAATTTTGTCTTTTAGCTGATCAGACATCTTCGATCTCCTTGGTTATGTTGTAGTAGCTTGATCTTTTTTTGCAGATCATAAAGATGCCCGCCCCAAGATCTTGAGGCCTGGAGTATCTGCCGAGCCAGCTGATAAGGTTCAACAAGGGAAACGCAATCGCATAGATTTCTTTATTCTTTTTCCGCGCCTTTGTGATTACATAGCTGATGTTGTTTGCCAGTGTCTCAAGGAATCCGTAGGTGTATCCATAGTCCAACACCTCAAAATCGGTCTCTCGGGCCATCCTCGAGATAGCATCAAGTTGATAACCACGGCGGACATGTGTAGGAACATCCAGGTTCAGGCTTCTTCGGAAAACCGGATATCTCCTGTATTTCGAGGGAACATGGAGCAGAAGCACCCCCCCTGGATTAAGGGCGCCATGGAGTTTTTTAAGGGCATGTGCGTCGTCCTCGATATGTTCCAGGATATCGACGCACACCACAAGATCAAACCTGTTCTCATAAGAAAAGTTCTGGATGTCGGCAACCTCGAAATCTGTGTTCTGCATGACCGCGGCGCCGGCTATCTTCCGGCACGCCTCGATCTCCCCGGGAACCGTGTCTATCCCAAGTATCTTTGCTTCCGGGTACTTTTTAGCCAGGAGGAAGGTTATGACTCCCGGCCCGCTTCCCGCATCCAACACGCTTGTCGGATTCAAGTCAGGGGGAAGAAGGTTCATGATGTTACGGGCGCGTATCCTGAGTCCCACCACCGGAACCCCGAGAAGAGATATGTAGGCCTTTTCCAGCGCCGAATAAGATGGGTGGAAGCGCTGTTCACGCCCGATCATGGCGCTGCCCTCCTCTCTGTCTGTGCCAGGGCGAGGGAACTCAGGGCATAACTCATCCAACCCTGGGCCCAGCGCATGGGGGTGTAGTTCAGAGTTTGATTGCGCCGTTTCTGGTAGTAAAAGCGGCCATCCCTTTCGTTCCACATATCCTCAATAGCGGCATTGGCAACCCTGCCTGCGAAAACCAGGTCACCGGCCATGGTAAAGGTGATGATCCCCTGGGAGTAGCCGTGAATGTCGTGGGGGTATTCTCTATCGTTCATCCATTTCGGACGGGCTTCGGAAGTGAACAGGTTTTCACGATAATATCCCAGACCGGTTTGGTAAGTGTCCTGGAAACCGGTGTCCCCGGAGTACTGTTCATATTCCAGGATCGAGTCCACGATCTCTCCCGTGTGGTAGTTGTCGTGGGTAATATGACTGTCGTCCGGCGGATCAGTGTAGAACCATGCCCCATAGTCCGACTGCTTGTCCGCCACCCAGTTTATGAGCCTGAATGCCTCGTCCCCCAGGTCCTGCCGTCCGGTGTGCTTCCCGACCATGGCGCAAAGGGCCCCGCACAGGGCGGGGACGTCCATCACCGCCATGGAGATATCGGGAGAGGGGACGTAGCTCAGGCATTTCATGGAGTCGTCCTCGTACAGAATTTTTGGCTCTTTGAGGACGAATTCCACCGCTCGCTGGGCGGCGTCGAGGTATTTCCGGTCATCCAGCACTTCCCATGCGTGGATCAGGGCTCTGCCGACAAAATAGGTGACGATTCTGTTGGGAAAGCCGGGGGGAGCATAGAACCCCAGGTCCTGCCATGGGTAGGGATAGCCCCAGGACAGGCCGGTGAAACCCTTGGCCGGGTTGTCAAGAAGCCATTGGAGGATGAGCTTCGCCTCGTCACGGTAGCGTTCGTTTCCCGTCAGCCTGTAAAGGTTCAGGTAGGCCCGGGCGAAAAGGGCGGCGCCCTTGGGGTTCCTGTGTTTCCTTACCCCCAGGAGCGGCCGTATGTTCACGGGCGCCCGCATGATCCCTTGAGTGAGGAAGATGCGGGGCCACTTTCGCCCGAGGGAAAGGACCCTGAGCATGGGGCTGTTGAGCGCGTCGTGCTTCTCCCAGCCTGTGTAATTCTGTTCCCTGGCCCAATCAAGGGCCCTTTCGCAGACGCAAAGGATGTCGGTGGTGTTAGTCATAGCAATCTTCCGGCTTCTTTCCACGGACGAACAGGTCCTCCCACACTTTGGTGCCCAGGATCAGCCAGAGCAGGAAGTAATGCCATCTCATCCACCGGTGAGGCGGGTGTTCCAGAATTCCCCGGATGAAACTGTAGTTGAAGATCCCCTGGTCTCGGATGAAGTTCCCGGTCAATTCCCTCCCGGCCAATTCACGTAGATCCTTCTGGAACTGGTAGTAGGAATCAAAGGTGAATCCCCACTTGGGCTTGACCAGGGTTTTCTCCGGCAGGATGTCCGCCATGGCCTCCTTCAGGACGGTTTTGAGCCCCCCTGCGAATTTTACCGATGCGGGGATGGAGAAGGCAAACTCCACAAGGTCCTTGTCCAGGAATGGAACCCGCACTTCCAGGGAGTTGGCCATGGATGTCCTGTCCTCGTTAAGAAGGAAGTCATCCACCATCTTGAATCGGAACTCGGCACGGAGGACGTCCTCACGGGAATCCAGACCGTTGCTTTTAAAATAAGGGGTGAAGAAAGATTCGACGCCCCTTTCAATCTGTTTTCTCGCCTCCGGTGTGTAGACGGCTTTAAATAGCCTGTTGTCATGTTCCCACATATTCCTCAGGATCAGGTAGCCGCGTTCGGACACACCGGCGGACAGCACGAAATCCAGCCCCCTTTTCGCGAAATCGTACTTCATGGAGCCGAGATTACCGACAATAAGGTTCAGGAGATTCCTCATGGGCCAGAGAAGGGCCGAATTCAGCCTTCGTCCCGCCAACCGCTCCGGGAGCACCATGGGCCTGAGGTAGTCGAAGATCCGGTAGCCCCCGAAAAGCTCGTCTCCCCCCAGGCCGGAAAGGGCGACCTTGACATGCCGGGAAGCGTACCTGGACAGGAGATAGAGCTGGATGGCGTTTTCCTTCGGTTCCTCCACGTGCCATGTTACCTTGGGGAAAACGGACAGGGCGTCGAAAGAGATGGTCGTCTCGTGATGGTCGGTGTCGAAGGTCTCCGCGACCAGCCTTGAGTCGGAAAGCTCATCCGTGGGTTCCCCGAAACCAAGTGAGTATGTCTTCACCATCTCCGGGGATGTGCTGGCAGCCATGGCCACCAGTGAGGAAGAGTCTATCCCCCCCGAGAGGTAAAGTCCGAGGGGAACGTCGCTGACGAGCTGTTTGCTTACGGCGGCCCTGAGGAGGCGGCGGGTTTCCTCGACGCAATCTGCGGGGGTCCTTATCCTCCGGTCCGGCCCGGGGGATAGTTCCCAGTATTTTTTCTCCCTGACCTTGCCCCTCTGCCACACGAGGGTCGTGGCAGGGAGAAGCTTCCTTACGCCTTTAAACAGGGTTTTCTCTCCCGGAATGAAGCGGATATTGAGGAGGAAGTGGAGGGAGTCCAGCTCCCGTTCGGCATCGAACCGCCCTGTCTTCAGCAGGGCCTTGACCTCGGACGCGAAAGCGAGACACTGGCGGTCTTCCCAGACGTATAAAGGCTTGATGCCCATCTGGTCCCGAATAAGGAGCAGTTTTCTCGAAGCCGAATCCCACAGGGCTATTGCGAACATCCCGTCCAGATGGCGGGGGAATTCCTCACCGTATTCCTCGTAAAGATGCGGGATGACCTCGCTGTCGGTCCGGCTGCGGAAATTGTGGCCTCTCCCTTCCAACTCCTTCCGCAGATCCAGGAAGTTATAGATCTCGCCGTTCTGGACGGCGGTGATTTTCCAGTCCTCCGAAAAAACCGGTTGTTTGCCCCCCTCGACGTCGATGATGCTCAATCGCCGATTGGCCAGAAACAGCGGAGGATCATTGCTCTCGAAAAAGCCCTCCTCGTCCGGACCCCTGTGGATCATGGCATGGGCCATATTCCGTATCATGTCGGGATCGCCGAATCCCGCTGTTCCGCATATTCCGCACATGAATTCAGTCCAGAGCCCAGCCTTCGTCGGGCTCAGGCCGGGGGAGTCCGGTGTCCAGAGAAATGCAACCTGCGAATCGAGAGTTAACGGTGTTTATATTATTATGTTTCCGTTCCATATTTCCAATTTCCAAGCTTTTTGTGAGTTTTTTTATCCCACAGTTTCATGACAGGACCGAGGCTTCCTTTTTCGAGTAGTAAATCAAACTCTTTTTTATCCAGAATCAGGGGACGTATTTTTCTGCCGATGTAGCGCTCGGTCTTTACGATGACGTCATCGAGCTTTTCTCTGTCTATACTACCGATGAGAATGACGTCGATAATTCCAGTGTCCTTGCCCTCCGCGTAATCTCCTGTGAGGTAGGCTGTTTCGAGGTTCCCCAACCGATCGATCACGGAATGGGCGAGTTCATCGATCCCTGTTATCTTCCTCACCATGGAGGACAGCTCCGGGAAGAGGGGGTGTTCCGTGTTTGCCCGGTAATAGACGTTTCTCCCCTCCTTCTTTGAAACCAGGACCCCGTTCTTCGTAAGGTTGTTCAGTTCGGTCCGCACCGAATTGGTGGAGACTTTGAATTCGGAGGCCAGTTCTCGCAGATATGCCTTCATGGCCGGGTTGAGGAAGAGCTTGACCAGGATGTTTATCTTGGTTTTGGATGTTATGACGCCCGAAAGCATTTCCAGCGCTCCTCCGAGTTATTAATGAGTAATATTGTTACTCGTTAATAACAGGGCTGGTGGTTCGTGTCAAGAGGGTAAAGTGTCTCCATAATCGTTCATTCAAGAATCAATCACGATTATGGGGACATTCGGACAGTTATGTGTTCCCTTTTTTCCTTTATATTTTTTACGAAACTGGCTAACTTTACCTCCTGCATATTTTTGTTCTGTCTAATGTAAATTAACTTGGGTAAAAACACGTTGGCGAAAATATTGGTGTGACGCAATTTACAGGGAAAAAGCGAGATAGCACAATCTTGGGCAAACAAGGGTGGAGATATGGAAGACAGGGTTATTGCGGTTCTCATCCCATGTTTTAACGAGGAGAATACGGTTCGGAAGGTTGTGGAAGATTTTCGTCGAGAGCTTCCCAAAGCATTAATCTATGTTTATGACAACAATTCCACTGACGGGACCGCCAAGGCCGCGGAGGCCGCCGGAGCCATCGTACATAAGGAACCTCGCCAGGGAAAGGGGAATGTCGTTCGCTCAATGTTCAGGGAAATTGAGGCCGATATTTACATCATGGTGGATGGCGATGATACCTATCCTGCGTCCTCAGTGAGAGAACTCATCAAGCCGGTTTTGAATGGAGAGGCTGACATGGTTATCGGAACCCGGCTTTCCCGTTTCACCGGCCGATCGTTCCGCAAGTTCCACCTTTTTGGAAACAATGTTGTCGTCCGCCTGATAAACCTGCTGTTCCGTTCGAAACTAACGGATGCCCTGTCCGGGTACAGGGCGTTTGGAAGGCTATTCGTAAAGACGACCCCGGTGATCAGCATGGGATTTGAGGTTGAGACGGAGATGACAATCCACGCCCTGGACAAGGGATTCATCGTCCAGGAAGTGCCGGTCGACTATGGTGAAAGACCGGATGGCAGTGTGTCAAAATTAGATACCTTTGCAGACGGTTTGCTGATTATAAGGACTACTTTCCACATATTCAAGGATTACAGACCGTTGATGTTCTTCAGTGGAATTGCAGTTCTGTTTTTCCTTGCAGGAGCGGTTTCTGGAGTGCCTGTTATTGTCGAGTATTTTCATTCGGGGCTCGTTCCCAGGTTTCCGACGGCCATCCTCGCTTCAGCTCTGGTGAGCCTTTCGTTTTTGTTCTTTTCAGTTGGCCTTATTCTGGACACCATTGCCCGCCAGCATAGGGAGAACTATGAACTGTGGGTAAAAAGCATTTATGAATGATTCAGACATTCAGGATAGGTTCTCGTTGTTTGATACCCGTTCAGTCGATGGGCTGGAGTTCCAATGTTTCCACCTTTCCCAAATGTCGGATAGTGCGAACATACCCAGGATGAAAAGGTAGGGTCGAAGCGGTACAGAATACCTGGGGAAGGGTGCGAGTATCGTGTGAATACCGGCAAAATAGAGAAGAAGGGCAAGGCAGACCATCAGCCCGAAATATTCAGGGTCTTTCCATTTTCTGCCGATGGCGAATAATACCATTCCTAGCAGCCCCAGGAGGAGTGACGGTAGGTAGGATATTTTTGCAATGATTCTGTCCAAGCGAAGAATTGCCACATCCCTAAAACCGCTTTTGACAAAAGGGTAGACGTAAATATCTCCTGTTCCCCCGGCCCGGTTATCCCATTGCCACAGGGCGAGGATTTTACCTCCCAGGTACCATTTAAGATACGACCATGGGGCCTTGACAAACCGGGTTTTCAATACCCCGAATGTATTTTTCCAATTTTTCATCATGAAAGAAATCTGGGGATCTTCTCTATATGGATAACCATAATACCGGGCAGTCTTATAGGTAAAGTTCGGATAAGAACCATGAATGAAGCTGGTGAGAGCCGGATTGAATTTCCTGTTTTCAGGGATTTTCAGGCGCATGTTTCTGAGGGACCAAGGTAGCAATAATATCAGGAAACCCACAAGGAAGATGGAGACCAACTTAAGGTTTCTTTTCCGTATGCCCGATGCAATGAAAAACATGCAAAATGCTACGACGAGTGGAAAGAGAACGAGTGCCGATCGGGTAAGTGTCGCCGCGGCAAACAGTATTCCTGATACGAGATAAAAAAGAGGTTTCTGCTTTTTTACTGCCAGAGTGGAAAATAGAATCCCGAAAAGCAGTAGAAATGAATAAAGGGTTTCGCTCAGTAAATAGCCGGTCATGACGATTAAATGGGGACTGATGCCTGTTAGAATTGCCGCGGCAATAGCGGCCCAGAAGGGAAGAAACCTGCATGCGATGAGAAAGGTTCCAAGGACTGTCAGTGTGTCCAAAATACACTGCGTGTTAAGAACGGTATTAAAAAAGTTAGGAAAATTACGCGTCATTGCAAAAATAGCTGCAAGAAAAAATGGATATCCGGGAGGCCTTTTCTTGTCTGGAACCGGAGGTACTGCTTTCATGACCACGCTGCTATATATGTGATGCCTGGCAAGGTTATACCCTGTGGAAACATAGTCCCTGGCGTCAGCCCGAACCGGGTTGTCCACCTTTGTGTTGTAAATGTAAGCAACCCTCATGCCCCATGAGGCGAGAACGATGATCATGACTACAAGGACCTGATAAAGTTTAATGTTGGTTTTTATGAACTTTTTTCTGATATTCACTGAAATTCTCTCTCCGTTCTGTCCATCCTCAGCTGGCTGATCTGTTCCGAAACCAGGCCCAGCATGAAGATGATCAGGGAGGAGGAGAACAGCAGCATGGACATGTTGGAAAACCGATGTGCTGTCAGGAAGGTGTAGAGGTAATATCCCGCTCCCGTAAAAAACAGGGCCGCGCTCAAGGGCAGGAAGACCCTGAAAGGGGAGTATAAGGTCGCTATTTTGGTGATGATAAGGAAAAAGCGGGTCCCATCGGCGAAAAGCCGGATTTTGCTCCTGGACCCCTTTCCTCTGGGCGGCGCGTCGATGGGGACATATTTCAATCTGAGCCCTGACCGCAGGTAGGACATGGTCATGGTCGTCGGGTAGGAGAACGTGTTGGGAAGGAGATACAGGTAGCGCTGGGCGGTTTTTCTCCTTGTTGCCCTGAACCCCGAGGTCAGGTCGAGTATCTTGAACTTCGTTACGTAGGATGCCATCCAGTTGTAGATGGTATTGGCCGCGAGCCGGTGGGTGCCCGCGTGACTTCCGGTCGACCTGGCGGCGACTACAAGATCGTAATCGTCCAGTTCCTTCAGCAGCTGTGGTATTACCTCGGGTCGGTGCTGACCGTCACCGTCCATGAGAACTATCTTCTCCCCCGTGGCCTGCCGTATCCCCGTTTTCACTGCGGCGCCGTTGCCGATGTTGTAGGAGTGGGAAACAACCTTCGCACCGGCCTTTTCCGCGAATTCGGCCGTATCGTCGGTGGAGGCATCGTCGACAACGATGATCTCGTATGTCCCGGCCCTGTCGGACATCACCTCACGGATTGTTGCAATGAGACCCGGGAGGTTCTGTTCCTCGTTATATGCGGGAATGATGATGCTCAGGTCCATAGGGACCTCAAATTACATGGTTTCAGAGTCCAAGTAAAGGGGAGGCCCCTGTGTGGGGGTATGGAAGTATCGAGGTGTGGAAGTGGGCAATAGGCAATGGTGAATTAGCTTTTGACTTTGTTTCACTCCGCGAAACTCTGCCGGCATTCCATGATTTTATTGACACTTACAGTTCGTTTAGCTTAAAAAGGACCGTTGCCGGAAAATATTTCACAAGCTGATGAATCTTGATGACTTCGTAAAAAGTCATCAAGGCGCCCGGGGAGGGCGCGGAGTAAAAAGCCGCGAATGGACTTTTTACGACTCTATCAATCTCGGTAAGGGGGGATGATGGGAAGGTATCGGCTGAGCGTCGGAAGTGCGGGTTTCATTGGGCTGTTGGGCTTATTTATCGTTGCAGCCGGGTGCGTGGGTTCCAGGGGCGACGTAAAGGAATCCGGCTTTCCCAAGGCCCCATCCGTAACCTTTACGGATATCGACGGAGGCAATACGAGCCTTGCCGGCTACCTTGGAAAATCGGTGGTCCTAGTAAATTTCTGGGGGCTTCGCTGTCAGAACTGCATCGAGGAAATACCCTTTCTTGAGCGTCTGAATAACAAGTATGGAAGCAAAGGTCTGGTAATCCTGGGCGTCAATACGGATGGTGTCGACGGTAAAACCCTTAAGAGGTTCATGCCTCAGCTTTCGGCGAAATTCACCTACCCCGTGATTGTTGACCCCGAGTTCAAGGTGGTCGACGTCTTCCAGATGATGGCCGCGCCCCTGTCGATCATTATTGCCAGGGACGGAACCGTTCGGTTCCGCCACGAGGGGTACACCCCGGAGATCGAAGGGGAGTATGTTACGCTGATCGAGAAGCTTCTGGCCGAATAAGCCGGGAAAAATGATGCGGGCCGGCGCCCGCATTTTTTTGTAACGCAGGTTTGCCGGCTTCGCAGTGCTGTCCCTGACGGGACGTGTTTGGCAGTAAGGGCGTAAGGGCGTAGGGGCGTATGGGGGTATCGAAGTGCCGAAGTATCTGGAACTTAGGGTCCAACGGAGTGAGGCAGTCCAGAGTCCAGAGAAGACCGTTTTGAGCGATGTCATTGCGAGGAGTCATGCCGACAGCGTGACGATGCGGCAATCCCGCATACCGAGACTGCTTCGGCTCGGGGAGCAACGTCGCTATGTTTAAAGACCCCAGACCCTGTAAATATCGACCTTGGGTGCTCATAGCTACCCTTCTGCTTCTGATGATTTCCCTTCAGATGGCCGCGGCGGGTATTCTCAACGCCGATCCGAGTGAGCAGAAGAGGAAGGAGATGGCGGAGCTCGTCATCGGCGAGGACCCTGTGGGCAAGCCTTTGAAGGATTTTTCAGGGGTTACCGTCGATGGACAAAATGTTTCTTCCACAGACATGCGGGGCAAGGTTCTCCTCATAGATCTGTGGGGCGTTAACTGCGGTTCCTGCCTTGATGAGATGAAAGCCCTGGAGGGTATCTACCATGATTTCCGTGATCTGGGCCTTGTTGTCTGGGCCGTTAACACCGAGCAGCATGATGGTGAGGAGATACGCGGGGGGTTGCAGCTAAAACAGATGTCCATTTCCTATACTCTCCTGGTGGATCCGGAGCTGGAGATAACGAGGATTTTCACAAGTTGGTTCATTCCTGTAACCGTTATCGTTGACAGGAAAGGGATCGTCCAATATTATAAAATAGGTTTCAGCGATTCCGATTCGGCCGAAGTCAGGGGGATATTAGGGGAACTATTGAAGTAGTTTCCCCTTTCTTTTGGCCTGGGGGGTGCTGTGAAAAAACCTTCAATAAGAAAAGACCTCCGCCATATCCACCCGTCCCGGTGGAGACTGGTTGCCATAGCCTTCCTGGGTCTGCTGCTCGGAACCGCGCCTTTCGCCGGCGCGGCCGGGAATCGGATCAGCGGAACTTATGTAGGGATGACGATCTCCCGCGATGCCCCCGGCGGAAACCGCTACCTGGGTTCTAAAGCCTGTGCCCGGTGTCATGAGGATAAGTACGCGGGCTGGAAGGAAACGTTTCACAGCACGGTGGTCCAGGACGTCAAGGCTAACCCATCCGCCATCCTTGCGGATTTCAGCCTGGAGGACCTGCCGTTCACCAGGGATGAAGTGGAATACACCATCGGGTCCCATTGGGATCAGAGGTACATGAAAAAGATCGGGGAGGAGTACTATGTTCTTCCCCGGCTCTGGGCCGTTCAGTCAAAGGAGTGGCGCCCCTACTCCGTCTGGTCCTGGAAGAGGAAGCCCTACTCCAAATACTGCGCCGGCTGCCATACGACACACTACAATCCCAAGGAGAAGACCATCGCGGATGAGGGTGTGTCCTGCGAGGAATGCCATGGCCCGGGGGGGCTTCATGTGGCCGGCGGGGGGGATGTGGAAAAGATAGTCAATCCTTCCAGATTGACTGATGAACGAAGGAAAATGATCTGCGCATCCTGCCATGTCAGGGGGACCGACAAGTCCGGTGAGTATTTTTTCCCGGTCGGGTACACGCCCGGGGAAGATCTGGCGGATTATTACATCCCCCTGGAGATGAAGGAGGGGGAATCGGCTAAAGAGGCCATAAGCCGTATTTACGGTGAGTGGGAGAACGAGATGACGCACTCCTCCAGGGCCAAGTGCGAAGTGTGCGGGATAAGTGGAAGGCAGACCAACGGAAAGAAGGATCCGGACACCATGGACTTCTGCTTCAGCTGCCATGAGTTCAGGGCAAAGATGCAGCTTCACACTCGCCACCCCGACACGGTAAAGCTGGTCTGCAACGACTGTCACGTCAAACGGGGTAAGGACCTGAACGAGGGGCTTTCGGGGAATATACACTCCTACAGCTACTTTCTGGTCCATACACAGAACTGTTACGACCCCAGGATTCAGAAGGCGTGCGCAAAATGCCATACGGATAAACCGGACCCTGAGAACTGGGCGCTGGATATGATCAATAGCTGGAAAAAACCCGTTATTGTGGGTCACTAGGAGCATGAAAGATAAACTCGGCAGGCTGCTGTCGGGAGGTCTGAAGGAGTTACGAATCGCGCAGGGGGTTTGAGATGAAGAGAGGAAAATTGTTTCTTGTCGTACTGGTGTTTTTCCTGGTTGTTCCCGGTATTACCCTGTGTTTTCAAGGGGTGTCGGAGGCCCAAGGTACGGCCATGAAGGTAAAGATCGGGCAGAAGGCCCCGGACTTTACCCTGAAATCCCTGGATGGGGAGGAGATCACCCTTTCCAGGTATTTCGGCAAGAAGGTCGTGATGCTTGAATTCTGGGCGACGTGGTGCGACATCTGCAAGAAGGAAATCCCGACCCTGATCAAGGATTACAACAAATACAAGGACAAGGGATTCGAACTTCTCGCCATTGCCCTGGAAACCGGAGATGCCGCGAAGGTCAGAAAAATGGTCGAGGAAAAGGGAATACCCTACCCGGTACTCATTGACAGTGACCTGAAGGTGGCCACCAAGATCTACAGGCTGGCTGGGCCCATACCCCTGAAAGTCATCATTGGCGTTGACGGCACCGTGAAATACACCCATGTCGGGGACTACCCTCCCGGCGAGAACGAGGTCCCCTTTGTCCTCGACGATCTTGTGAAGGAGGTGCCGGAATAGAAAGTCGAAATGGACTTTTTACGACCCTGCCAACAGTTGGGGGAATCGATGGTAATAGGAAATCGATGGTAATAAGGGGATGTTGTGATTTCGAATCGTAAGGTTCTGTTAAGCCTGTTTATTATTCTTTTTTCTTTTCAGTATATTTTTCCTGTTTTTTCCAGGGCGGTGGGGTTGGAGAACTACGTGACCTCCACCGCATGCAAAGAGTGCCATGAGAAGATCTATAACCAGTGGAAAAAAACTCCCCACGCCAGAATGCTCCGCAACGCTTTCAAGGACCCAAGCGCTATTGAAGCGACAGGCTTTGGTCCGGACATCCCTTTCAAGAAGAGCGATATCTACTTCACCATCGGGAGTCACTGGATTCAGAAATACCTCACCCTCCTGGGAGGGCAATTCTACGTTCTTCCCAAGTACTGGAACATAGCCGAGGCCAAGTGGGAACCCTATTCCATATGGAACTGGAAGCAGAACCCGTACCCCATTACATGCAATGGCTGCCACGCCGTCGGATTTGACCCGCAAACGCGTTCTTACGCGGAGGAATCCATCACCTGCGAAGCGTGCCATGGCCCGGGCAGCAAGCACGTTGAGGCAGGTGGAGACCCTGCGCTGATTGTCAACCCGGCAAAGCTGGACAAGCGGCACCGGGACATGATCTGCGAAGCATGTCACACGGACGGCAAGGACAAAAAAACCCGGAGCTTTCCCTTCCCCGTGGGTTTCAAACCCGGTGACGACCTGACCGATTACTATACGGACTTCTTTATGCCTAAACCAAAATCCAAGGGCTGGTACTGGGGTGATATGTCGTACAAGGAGCGTCACAGGATGTTCATGTACTGGCAGACAAAGTTCTATGCAACAGACCGGGCGTGCGATATATGCGGATTCGACCGTGGGATAACGGTTTCAGAGCATCGAATGATGTCGAGGAGCGAGTACTGCGGCACATGCCACCGGAAGATCTATCCAGCCTACGAGGAACACTCCATGCACACTGAAGCCCAGGCCGAATGCGCGGATTGCCACGTGCCGACTGTGACGGACAACGGTGATCGCTACAGCATCCACGACCACAAGTTCGATTTCAGCCGTCCTGCTATGCCCTGTATCGAGTGCCACGACTCGGACATGGATGGACAGAATCCCCCCTCCGGTTCCCATAATTTCAATATCAATGAAGTTTCAATAAAGGAAAATCTGACTGTCCCCCAGGCCTGCGCCCGGTGTCATGAGGACAAGGATGAAGCGTGGATCAGCGCCGGGATTAAAACAATTAAAGCGCGATAGGCGAGTCAGCTTCCCGCCAATATACCCTCCAGGACCCCTTTCAACTCGTCAGGCTCGACCCTGCCCACCGCGGAAAACGCGATATTTCCTTTCAGGTCGATAATGTAGACGGTTGGCGTTCCGGCGATTCCATAGGGATCGGCCACCTTGTAGTCTACCCCGACCAGTTCATCGAAAAGAGGCACGAACTCCATTTTCGAACTTGCCAGGAACTTCTCGATGGCTTTACTCAAGCCCTTCCCGTCCAGGTTTACCCCGACAAATTCCAGACGATCCTTTCCAAGTTCAGAGTAGATCTTCTGGAAAGATGGCATTTCCTCCCTGCATGGGCCGCAGAAGAACGACCAGAAGAAGAGAAGAATGGGTTTTCGACCAATGTGATCCTGAAGATGGTAAGGTTTTCCATCGATGGTCTGGATTTCGAAATCAGGCGCTTTAGTTCCTGCCTTCAGGATCCGGCTTTCAGCAACTTTATCGGTCTCGTCGGAGGCGAAGGCGGCGCTGCTCAGTAAAAGGGCGAGAGAAAGCAGTATGAACATTGCCGAAAAGAGGTGTGTTCTGCCCGGCGGTTGAATCATTTTCATCATTTTTGAAACATCCTGTTTATTTCAGCAGTTTTTTAATCAGGTCATCAAATTCATTTTCATTGCCGGGTTTGTAGCCGATATGGAAGAGTTTGACTTTACCGTCTTTCCCAATGAATATGGTTGTCGGCAGCACCCCCACCTTGTAGGCGCCGGCGATCTCTCTCTTACGGTCCACGATAATGGGATAGGAGACATCGTAATCGAGGCCGGCGACAAACCGCTTTACGCGCCGGATGCTGAAAGAGTCAAGATTGATCCCGAAGGCCACGAAACCCCGGTCCCTGTATTTCCTGTGAAGTTCCACCAGTTTGGGCATCTCCTGAACGCAGGAAACGCAGTAGATGGACCAGAAGTCCAGCATGATGACATCTTTGCCAATGTGATCCTGGAGGTTACGGGAAATTCCCTTCAGGTCCTGCCCGGTGAAAACCGGAGCGACATCTCCCTCCTTAATGGAGGCCCCCATGGTCACGTGAGGGGAAAAAGCGGTTGCGAGAATGGCCAGCAGCACAAGTAATGCTGCAAGACCAGGCCTTCCGAGTACAATTAGCGCCCTGATTTTCCGGGGAGAAACCATCCGGAGGATCCTCCATGATCCATTGAGAGAGGTCTCGTATGATTGGTAAAAATTTAACAAATCCAGGAGAAGCTATCAATCCTGCGGTCAAGTTGTCAACCTAAAACAGTAGAGAATATGTTTGCAGCCAACGGCCAGTGTCCAACGTCCCACTATCGACTCGGATCATCTCATACCGGGCGAAGCTACCACTTCATATACCGAGAACAACCTGATAAACTACCAGTCCTGTCATTTGCCCCCGAGGCCGCTCTGTCAGGCGGCGTTTATATGTTGAAGATTATCAGAGGGATTAACACAGACCCGCAGGCTATCCATCCGCAGGTGGATTTTACGGCTTTGTGCCGCTCGTGCCATCCGGTCGCCGCTTATTAAGGACTTACTTGTGTTATCCGATCCGGACAGAAATGATAGAGACCTTGCGGTAAGGATTCAAAAGGGGGATAGGAACGCCTTCACGGAACTTGTATCCGCCTACCAGAACAGGATATTCAACTTTACATATCAATTTTTCAGGAACGAGGACCTGGCGGCCGAACTGACCCAGGAGACGTTCCTGAGGGTGTTTCGATTCCTCAGGCGGTACGATCCGAAGAAGAAGTTCTCCACCTGGATCTACAGCATTGCGAAAAACATCTGCATAGACGAATACCGCAGATTGAAAAGAGGTAAAATCGTATCGATGCATGAAATTCCCCCCGGCGCCATCGTCGGAGATAGTGACGCCCGGCATCTGAAGGACCCCTCCTACATATCCATGCAGATGGAGGAGAGGATGTTCATCGAAGAATCCATCGCCCTTCTCCCCGAGAAATACAGGATGGCCATTATCCTCTGCTACTTTCAGGATCTTTCCTACCGGGAAATCGGGGACATTCTCGGGATCAGCCTGAACCTTGTCAAGGTGAGGATTTTCCGTGCAAAAAAGAGGCTCCTGGAGATTATGAAAGCCAGGTCGGAACCGGATGGAATAGCCGCCCCTTAAAGTTCGGTTCATCCGGTTAATGCGTACCTTATATTATTATTTTGCTGTCATTGCGAGGAGCATCGAGGGAGACGAGAGTGACGCGGCAATCCCTGGCGGAGCTGAAAAGGTCGTCACGGCGCCCTCCGGTCGTCCACGGGATCGTTCCCTTCGGCTTTCCGAACACCAGGCAGTATCTCAAGACCGCTTAGTGCCAGTTCCCGCATCATCCCGTCACTCTCTTTCCTGCGAAACGGTCGCAGTATATAGGCCTTCTGGAAAATCTCCTCCGCGTAAGGATTCAGGGCCATGACTGCCGTGTCGCGCTGCCCTGGCGACAACAGGGGTAAAAGGGGAGTGATCAGCTTTCCCGCACCGGCTGCATCGTATTTGGACAACCGTTTTTTCGCCTGTTTGAGTATCCTGGAGAAGGTGGCCTCCTCCACATACCCCGGGTGACTGCGGTGGCTGTATTTTGCTTTGACAGGGGTACTCCTCGGCCGGTTTGCCGCATTCCCCTCAACATGTTCCACCGCCTTATTCTCATCCCTGGGTTTATCCGCCGTGAATTCTTCCCGATGCCCGATGTTAAAGGGCACCGTTATAGTCATTCGATCATGATCTTCGATTCCTGTGCGTTGATAAAAGCCGGCGGCGGAAACCGTGAAAACCATCACGACAGCCGCCAGAATATGTATCGGTTTCAGATGCCCCATGATTTTCAGGTTTTTCAGGAAAGTTCTGTTGCGATTACGGAATACCTCCCCCTCTTCCAGGAGAAAAAGTTTATATGGAGGAAGTGGGATGGGGCGGCCGGGTCTCATCAATTTCAACCGGCTTTTACCCTGTCCCCGTGCCGGGGTGCGAAAAAGCGGAGTCGGCCTGAGGATGACCTCGCCGGCGAAGCGTGGAAAGTGGGGGTCGTTCACCCGGATTTTGCTGCTTGACGACCGGCCCAAAGAGATGCTGTTTTCTTCAGGCCTATGGACCGAGACCACCCATCCGGCCCGGGTCAGCAGTATGAGAAAATGGGCGGGCTTCGGTGCCGTGTCAGTCGAACATGCTTTCCGCTTCATCGAGTTCCCTTTTTCCATCCATCCATGTCCCGGGGACCCAGGCCTTGAGGTCGTCCATTTCCTCCCTGGCCTTGGAAATTTGCCCGGATGCAATTAGAGATCTGCTTTCAATCACCGTCTTTCGTAAAAGGGCCTGCATCTTTTCCTCGACTGCGGTTTTCATCGACTCAAGCTTTTTCCCCGAATCCCTGTCTCCGGCATCCCGGATACCGTCTCTTACTATAAGATAACATCGGGAGATTTCCCGGCCTCCCGCCATGGGATCTTCGAGGATGGATCGGACCTTCTCCATTTTATCCCTTATCGCGTCCCCTCCCTTTTCTTCCGGCAATCGGGTTTGGATCCGGACATTTTTGATCCCCCAGGATCTCACCGGCCCGGTATTCTCTGAAGGCCGGATTACCATGTCGTGAGGTGCCTGAAGGGAAAGGAGGGTTGGGATGGGAACCGAGACCTCTTTGCCCCAGCCGCGGGGGACCGCTATCCGCCGCGGTGTTGGGTGCCCGTCTATTTCAATGAACAGGGTCAATCCATCCCCCAACCCACCAGGCGTGAAATTCAGCCGGCCCCGACCATCGCGCGGCAGGGAAAAGGTGAAGCGGACTCCCCTGGGGTGAGCCCGGTCCTGCTTGAGATTGCCGTAAGGACCGTTTGAAGGCAGGGCAATCCCGGCCCAGTCCTGTCTGATTTTATCTCCTTTGGAAGGGGTGAGAAAAAGTCCGACAAGCCAAAGACCCCCAAAGATAATGGCTATGGGGAGGAAGAATTTAAGCTGCAGGCATGTCATGCTGATACTTGTGTTCCCCAGAAAAATCCTTCGGGGATTCAAACCACCGGATATTTTTCTCTCATTTCCAACATCGGATGCCCCATGGACTACCTTTCCGTCAGCAACCTTTATGCTCCTGTCAAAAACCTCCGGATGACAAATTATCAGATCATCCTCTTTTTTTATTCCGATGGAAAAGGAGCCGGTTAAAAAGAAAAAGCGCCGCCGTTTCTTCCCCTTCCGGATGGTTGCGATGCACGGGGTCATGGTCGATCCTCCCCTTCAGCTCTTAGCTTTTCGGGCGAAGCGCTCACCGGGATAGTATTGCCACACTCCAGGTGTGCCCTGATGACTATGGACAGCCGATCTCCCAGCGCCATCTTCAATGGAGGGCTGCCGGGTGTGTGCGGGACCTCCAGGATGTGCCGGCAGCCTCCAGGCGAGGACGGGAGCCGGAAGGGGCCTACAGCCCGGGTTGAGCCGAGAAGCCCCCAGGATGCATCGAAAAAGTATAGATCCAGGTAAAACCTCATCCAGGCCGTGTGTACGCGTCCCGTGTGCAGAAGCAGAATGGCGGATCCGTTCCCAGGCCGCCTGCTGAACATGAAGCCTCTCAGTCTGCCCCTGAAGCTGCATCGGATGGCAAGGTTCCGGATAACAATATTGCCGGACCGTGTGTTGACAGCCTCTACCACGGTTGTCTCTCCATCAGGGTTACGATTATAGGACTGAGGATGACGAGAAAAGACGCAGGAAAGATGAAGAGAAGCAGGGGGATCAGAAGCTTGACGGACAGGGTGTTTGCAAACTGTTCCCCCTCCAGGATCAGGCTCTCTCTGATTCTTCCCGACTGTTCTTTAAGTGTCCGTCCAATGGGGGTGCCCAGCGAAAGCGCCTGGGAGATAGCCCCCAAGGCCGCGTCAGCCGTGGACAGTCCCAGGCGTTCACGCATCCTGTCGAGGGCCTCCGGGTGGGATGCTCCAAGTTCGACGTCGTATCTGAGCCGGTTGATCTCAGCCGTCAGTGGGCTTTTCCCGCCCAGGATTTCGGAGGTTCCCAGAAGGGCAGGTATCAACGGGTGGCCCGCCTCGACTCCCAGGACAAGTGAATCGAGCATGGTCGGCAGATCTCGCCGAAGCAGCTCTTTCTTACGATATTGACGGGATTTTTTCGTGGCGAAATAAAGAAGAAACAGGAAAGGGGGAATGAATATAATGGCATTTTTACCGTGGGGGATTGCCCATACCATTGCCGGGACCAGAGGTGCCAGTAGAATTGGGCCGAGCAGGCGATTTTTTGCCTTGAAGGCGATGAAGGCGAGCATGCCTGCCCCCGCGGCCACGGCGAATGCGGCCGTTAGATCTTGAGGATGCATCAGAAAGTCTCCCTGTGGACCATTTTGAAGATAAATGCGGCCCCGATAGCCTGCAGGGCAAGGGAAAGCAGAAGAATCTTCCGGCCGAGGGGACTTCGCAGGACTGGGAACAGGCTTTGCGGACTGACCAGGAACAGCCCGCCGAGAAAGAGCAGCGGGACCATGCACAGGACGATGCCCTGAAGCCGGCCCTGGGCGGACATGGCGGCGATTTTACCGCGCAGCGCTTCCCTGTCCCGAGAGATCCGGGCCAGGAGGTGGAGGGACTCAACGAGATTCGCCCCCGACCGATGGGCGGCTGCCATACTGTGCAGGGCGAGAGGAATTGATCGTCTTTGAAATAGCCCGGCAACGTTTACCAGGGCTTCATCCAGGGATTGTCCAGCCTTCATCCGGGTAAGGACCTGGGAGAAGATCGGGGCCAGGGGGTGATCGGCCGGTCGCGTTACGGATTCCAGGGATTGCTGTAGACTGTGTCCCGCGGAAAGACCGGAGGCTATCCTTTCAAGCATTTCCGGAAGCCTGCGCTCCAGCCGTTTTTCCTTGAAACGGTTGAAATGTCCAAAATCCCTTCCCCTTGGTTTGACCCCGGCAAGGAGCATAGCCGCCGAAATACCCAGTGAGATTCCGCAGACCAGGGAGACTGCAAGATCGGCAACGGTCATTTGACAATCCTCCCGACTCCCTCCAATGAAGCGCGCTGATCGTCATTTACAAGGGGAAAAGAGGGGATCATTCCGGTTGACCGCAGTTCGTTGAATCCACAACCCTTGCGGAATGTAAAAAGTTCCTGGGTAAGGATCTGGTCACCCTCGAGACGGTCCACCTCGGTTATGCTGCTTACTACCCTCCGCCCTTCCGGGGATCGGCTGATCTGAATGACCAGTTGAATAGCGGAGGTGACCTGCTCCCGGATGGCGTGGTAGGGGATGTCCAACCCGGCCATCAGGGCCATTATCTCGATCCTCTTGAGGGCATCCCTTGGGGAATTGGCGTGGCAGGTGGTCATGGATCCGTCATGGCCGGTATTCATGGCCTGGAGCATATCCATGGCCTCCCTTCCCCGGCATTCGCCCACGATGATCCTGTCGGGCCTCATGCGAAGGCTGTTTTTTACGAGGTCTCTGGCTGCTATTTCCCCCAGACCCTCCACGTTTGGGGGGCGTGTTTCCAAACGGATAACGTGGTCCTGGTGGAGGTCTAGTTCCGCTGTATCCTCAATGGTGATAATGCGTTCACCTTCCGGTATGAAGGAGGCCAGGCAATTGAGCAGGGTGGTCTTGCCGGTTCCGGTTCCCCCGGATATCAGGATGTTTATCCGGGAGCGTACAGCTGCCGCGAGCATCTCCGCCGCCTCTGGCGTCAGTGATCCCAATTCAACCAGACTTTCAATGTCAAGCCTCTCGGATGGGAATTTCCTTATTGTAAGAACGGGGCCCATGAGAGAGACGGGGGGGATGATAACGTTGATCCGGGAGCCGTCAGGGAGCCTGCCGTCCATATATGGTGTGAATTCATCCACTCTGCGCCCCAGTGGCGCGAGGATTCTCTCTATAACCCGCATCAACGAATGTTCATCGGAAAAAACCGTGTCCCTCCTGGTGAGCTTTCCCGCGGTTTCCAGATAGACGCCTTCCAGGCCGTTCACCATGATCTCGTCTATGGAAGGATCATTTAACCAGTCATGAAGCGGGCCAAGACCCATGGCGTGTGTCAGGGCTTTTTTTGTCAGGTCATCCGCCATTTTCGGATCGGCATGAGGAGGAAGGAGTCCGAGAATCCTGGGATAAAGATGCCTTTCCGCGCGCAAGGCCAGCGCCTTGTCGTCATCCCCGTCTTTTCTGGTGTCGGAATCAAGTATTTTTGGGAGGGAATTCAGGGCCTCCATCATTATTTTTCTCTCGCTTTCACACGTCAAACCCTCAACAGGGACCTTTTCTTTCTCGGGAGGAGATGTCTCCGGCGAATGGCATATCCGGAAGCGGAAGGGACCGATTCTCACCTCCTGATCGCCGTGAAGAATTGCCGCATCATCAATCACCATGCCGTCCACATATGTTCCGTTGGCGCTTCCACGATCTTTCAGGGAAAAGAAGGTTTTACCCTCCACGAGGCTGATGCAGGCGTGTTTTCTCGATATGGAAGGGTGATCCAGGCGCAGATCCGAATCGGAATCCCGCCCGATCTCGACCCGGTCCCCGGTGGTCCGAACTATTCTGTTCTCCCTTATGGGTGTCTGAAAGGTGGCAATAAGGTTCATTTCAGCTCCTCCCCTGAGGGGGGGCAGGGTTATCCCCGCCCCCCAAGGCATGTTTAATTGGGGTTGACTGTAACCATTTCTCTGAGCCTGTCCGCAAGTTTGGTCCCGATTCCCGGTGCCAGGACAAGGTCATCGGCGGAGGTGAAAGGACCGTGCTCGGTTCTGAAATCTACGATGGATTGGGCTTTAATGGTTCCGATGCCCGGAAGCGCAGTAAGTTGTTCCACGGAAGCGGTATTGATATTCAATCGGGACCCATCCGGGGATGCGGCCGTGACGACCGCGGGCGAGGCGAGGATTGCCATGAAGGCCAGTAACAGTAGAGCGGTTGTGACGGCTTTCGTTCCAGTTATTGATCTTTTCATCACTTTCTCCTTTCATCATCGGAAGGCATCGAGCCCCCGGAGAGGTCGGCAGCCTGTCCGCCGCCCATCCCGTGAGGGCCTGCATTTCCGGCCAACTGGGGTGTCAGGAAGACGACCAGTTCCGTCTCCCTTTTCTGAAAACTCTTTGATTTGAACAGTTCACCGAGGATCGGTATATCTCCGAGAAGCGGAGTCTTTCTGACCTTGATGGCGTCATCGGTGTTGACCAGCCCTGAAAGGACGACAGTCTGGCCTTCCGCGAGGCTCAGCGATGTGGAGATCTTTCTTGTGAGGATCCCCGGTATGCCTTCCACCGAGTTAGCCTGATCAATGGTGCTGACCTCCGAGGTTACAAGTACATTGATGCGCCCATCAGCGGAGATCTCCGGAGCAACCTCAAGAATTATCCCATAGCGTTTCCATGTTACAGACACGTTGCCATCGGCATCGGTCCTGGGGATGGGGATCTCACCGCCGGCCAGGAACGACGCTTTCTCACCTGATCTGCAGACAAGCCGCGGTTTGGAGATGATGCGCGCTTTACCCTGCTCCACAAAGAGATTGATGGTCAATTCCATGGCGCTGTTCGGCAGCAACCGGTCCAGCCTGAATCCCGACGGATCTCTGAAGGAAAAGGACGATGGCCACTTGACCCCGAGTTCCTTTAACGCAGTGCGGTTGATCTCGGTGAAACTGACCTCAAAGGTGATCATTTCCGGGTTGATCACCCCTTTGCGGGTTCCGTCGATGAATGGAAGATTGTATGCCTGGCAGATTTTCCCGACCCGCGCCACGTCATCGGAGGAGGACGGCGTGCCGCTGAGGAACAGATTTTTACCGACAACAGTCATGTCCAGGCCCTTAATCCCTATGGCTGCCATGGCGGACCTGATGAATTTCGCGGCTACCTGGAGGGCGTCCCGGCGCATGGTACACAGGTTGATTATCCCGTTAATGGACCTCGACACCTCCTGAACGCGGCGAAGATCCTCTGGAGAAAGCAGTTCTCCCTGAAGGACGGCGCCGCCGGGGAAGCTGGTGATCCTGAGATTCTCGATATCCCGAAGGGAATGGAGGGCCTGCGAGGGATTGGTCTGCCCTCCCCTCGGGGTCCGGTCACCGACAGTGTCCTGTCCGAAGATCATCTCACCATCCGGGTTTTCGACCACTGCTCTTCCCATACCCGGTGACGCCAGCAAGGCGCCTATGGTCATTACGGCCAGGATGCGGCACGATCGGTTCACCGGTAGTCTCCCCGCGCCCTGGCGATGAGGGTTATCTGACCGCTCTGCATGGCCGAAGACACCTTCAGTGCCAGTTTCTGGTCGACCATAAGAGTGATGGAGGAGGGAAAATTATTCCCCCGCCGGCCCGGCGCCTCCGGACGGATCCAACTGCCCACGGCAAGTATGGGAATCGCTTCCCCCAGAATGGTGCTGGCAGGTTGAGCTGATCCGTCCACGAAGCGGGTCCACACCATGTCGACCCTGTCTCCGGGCGAAAGAAGATGCGCCAAGGTCTGGACCTCGCTGGCGGGAAGAGCCATGGCACGGACCCCGGATGGGATCTTTTCGGTGGGGTAGTGGATCCTGGGCCCCTCGGGCAGGTCCGTCCAGAGAATCGGGTCTCCTTGCGGGACAGGATGGATGAGGGTTCTTCCCTTTATGAGTTCCATGTCCTCGGCGAGAATCGCTCTTCTCGGAAGATGAGCCTTGGGAAACTCGGTTGCAGAAACATTGTCCCCGCTCAAGGCATCCCCGATGGAGAGGGATTTTCTCGTGGTGAGGACCTGTATGGTTTCCTGAATGCCGGTGATCCGGGTCCTGATGGCCTGAATTTTCATCATGTATCCCGTCCCGACCATGATGCCGATCATGCCCGAAATGATAATGACGGATGTCCTGCGCTTCATTCTTTCCTCCATTCAGGGGATGGGTGATGATATGAGGGTGATAATGGTCCGCAGGGATTTTTCAAAAACACCTGATATGCCCGTGGACAGGGCAACTATTCCCATGGCAACGAGGGTTGTGACGACAATGGTTTCCACCAGGGACTGCCCCGTTTTGCGATTAATTGACATGGTTGTCCCCGGTTGATTCGGGCGGGGTGGGCAGGGCGTCAAGATTCAGATGAACCGGGTCGATACCGATGTGGCGAAGTGCGCGGATCAAAGCTCCGGTTCTAATACCCCCCAAAACTATTTTCTCCAGCATCCCTTTGACGTCTCCATCCTCATATGTAGGCGATGACAGGTATGTAAGGCCCCGGTGCGAAGGTGTGGGGTCAGAGGGAAGAAGTCCCGAAAACGGCACGCTCTCTCGAATCATCCGGGCGGGGTCGAGAACCAGTTGTGCCCTGAAAAACCTTCCCGGATAAAGGGTGGAAAGGGGCGGGGGAAACTTTATCGGATTGCTTATATCTGTTTTCCAATGGAAATCCTCCCTGGAAGGGTAGGGTGGGATCATGGAATTTTCATGGGCATCGGTGAGTTCCCTGTAAACCTGCGTGCCGTTGGGGATGGACATCTCGAGCCCCAGAAACTCATCCATCCATACCGGAAAAGCCTGGTACGCCAGCAGGGTCCAGGATGCGGCCACCAGAAGAAGGAGCACCGGGATGACGACGATGAATTCGATGATGGCCTGCCCCCTCTGGCGTGTGCGGGACGTACGGTAATTCAATGCCTTACCTCCTTTAGAAGAGGTCTCGGGATCAGGCGACGGGCCGTGGTTTCCTTGGACACCGGTATCAGGCGGGACCTCCAGAATGGATTGAAAAGATTAGGCGCCTCATCCGGTTTTTCCGGGCGCTCGTAATAGATCTCTCCTGAACTGACGGCGTAGAGCTTGTTTTCGTAGCCGGAAAGCCCCTCTGAAAAACGAGGCGGCCGGGATTCCATCAGCAGCGTCAGGCCGGGAGTGAATTTTCCGTCGGAAATATTAAGGGTCCTGCCATGGGAACGGTAGCCGAACCTGGATGACCGGCTGGCTGTGGACAGAACCGTTTTCCATGTCCAGTGAAAGCGTCTGAAGGTCCTGACCTTGAGTTTATCGAAGGCCGTAAAGT
The DNA here is from genome assembly GCA_013151915.1 of Deltaproteobacteria bacterium. NCBI lineage: Bacteria > Pseudomonadati > Myxococcota > Myxococcia > Deltaproteobacteria bacterium. The sequence continues at coordinate 3,854 of JAADHJ010000008.1, read as the reverse complement.
CGTTCGGAAGTACGGAACCTCCTCCCCTCTTCTTGATGGGAAGTGATATGGCTCCAAAACCGATCCTCCAGTTTCTTCTCAGGGTGTGGGAGTTTAAGGTCGATCGTATTATCCGCGTCGTGTCGGTGCCGGGCGGGGGGGCCATGGAGGATGACACCGATCGGGCCTGCCTCAACAAAAGCGCCTGGGAAATGGATGGGATTAAAGCCCCGGGGAAGTTCTCCGAGACGGACTTCCCGGCCGCTTTCAGGGACACGAAGGGGAGGGATGCGCGGATCATCCGTTGCTCGGAACCTATAATGGTCCGGTGTATTCGTGCGGCCGGGATCAGTATCCGCGCCCCCTTCCTGGCCAGGGCTTCCATGGCCCTTCCACCTCTGCCCAGAACTGCCGAGAAGGCCAGACCGCCACCGGGGATAAATCGAATGATTCGGCTAAAGCCGTCAAGGAGCCTGCGGTAGAAGGTCGTTTCGCTCACGAGAGCGTTGACCTGGGCCGACAGGGCATCGTCCGAAAGCATGGCCCTGTTTGCCAGGGCTATGGCATTCAGTCCGTTCGCCTCCACGTTAAGGGCCGATTTGAGGGCCAGGTCGGCGGAAAGCTGCAGCCGGATCTTGTCCCTTACGGCCAGCGAAAGGCGGAATAGCCCCAGAAGCAGGATGACCCCGATAGAAAGGAAAACGATCCCAAGGACCATGGCCTGGCCGGTCCGGCCCTCATGAGTGAGCATGCCCGTTTCCTCTTGCGTCCCTGGGCATCCGGACCGGTTCCATCGGAAGGCTCCATGTGGCCGTCAGGGGAAGTGAGGGACGCGTCATCGCCGATGTCAGGGCGCCTTGGTTAAGCAGGCGGCCGGCCAATGGGACCATCAGCGGGTAGTTCCATGTCACCCGAACCCTTAATAGCCTGTCCGTATCTTGTGTGTCGGCATCGGATTTCCGGGACTGATCCCCGGCTGCTTCCGATGAAATGATTTCCACCTTGAAAGGATGTTTACCGGTGAACACCCGCCCGGTCACGGGCAGCAGAACCCTGCCCGCCGCGGCCGTCATCTGATCCATGTCGCCATTCCATACCGCCCCCGTCCGCGCCGCGCTGAATGCCGCGTATTGAACGGTGACCTGCGCCATGCACAGCAAAGCGCTCTGGAAGAGGACCGTGATCAGGATGAGAAAGACAGGGAGGGTGAGGATCGCCTCAACCGCTCCCTGTCCCTGTTCCGAGGGGTTCGGCCCTTCCTGTGGGATAATATGGATCGCCATCAGACCGGTAACCACTTTTAATGGGCCGAGGGCGAGAAGTCGCCCAGCCCCCTCTGGTTCTTTTCCCTTTCCGCCTTTCTGGCGAACTTGCCCGTATCACTGTGGGATGAACTTCCCGCCAGGGCGGCCGTCATGTTGTAGAACTGGTTCCTCACAACGTCTCCGAAATAGCCCACCACGGCTATTGCGGCGATCGCTACCAGGGCGACGATAATGATGTATTCTGTCATTCCCTGGCCTTTTTCAGATTTTCCTCGTATTAGTGTCATCTTCTCCTCCTTTCTTTGCCTCACATAGGGCAATGGGCGTGCCATCCATGGGTTTCGTTCGCAACTAACTGAAATTAAAGATAAAATATGTTTTAAAGTTCGGAAAGGTTGAGTCTCCGGCAAATCAGATGAGGCCAAAAACCCGGGAATTTGTCCGGATACCGGACAGCCTGTCCGGGGAAAGAACGTCCAACGGGAAAAACAGGCTGGAGGCTGTAAGCTATAGGCTATAGGCAAAGGATAAAGGTAATCCCGAAGGTCAAAAGCTGACTCATCACATCTGTGGTGTGACCTGTAAGTGGTCACGCTGTGTTAAATCAGCTTTTGACCTTGGTTAACTATGCGTTCTCTCCTGTCCTTATCCCCTCCATCCCCTTCATCCCTGTTAGAAAGATACAGGTTTGAATGTATTGAATTTTTCTGTGAACCTTGCCTTAATGCTTTTGAAGATTGTTGAATTAATACTGGCGTAGATTTCAAAAATGTATTCCTTGTTTCCAACGGGTTGATATGGTAGGAATTAAGTGGGTGTTGGTGTGTTCTTATCAGGAGAAAGGGCGATTAAATTGGACCGACCGACGGTTCCCGCTATATATTTTGTAATGCTCCTGGCCATTGGCGCTCTCCTTGGAGCATGCGGCACCTACGTAGACACAACGCCCCCCACCTCGACCCTCACGGACCCCCCCAACTACATCTTCATGAACGGCTCCGGGGAAACCGTCACGTTCCGCGGGACTGCCTCGGACGACACTGTCGGGATCAAGGTGGAGATCTCCTTCGACAACAAGGCCAACTGGACGACGGCTGCTGACAAACCCCTCCTCTCGAGGTTTGACTGGTCATACGCGGCCACGGCGGGGGAGCTGCCCTCCGGTGGTCCCGTCATCTGGACCCGGGCCACCGACAACGACGGCAACGCGGAGGACCCGCAGCTTTGGTCCACCGCCACAGTGTCGATTTCTTCATCTCCGACGGTTCTTAAGAATTTCTATGCCGCCGCCGGAACGGTGCTCTACCGCTCCGGATCCGGGGGAGCCTACGGGACCAGTGCCGCAGGCCCTGTGCTGGCCAACACAAAGGACCTCATGGTTGTCGGCAGCGGGTACGGCACAGCCCTGACCGCGGACGGGTTCTCAGCAGTCGATGCTACCCCTCAGACCGCGCTCGCCACGTCGAGCGGGTCTTCATACATCTTCAGCATAGGGTCTGATCTTACCCTCAAGGATCTCCGGATCAGCGGCGGGGGCATTGGAGTCAAGGCATCCACGGCCACCGCTCTTGAATTGACAGTTCAGGACTCGGTGTTTACGGGGCAGCTGCAGTGGGCTGTGAGCGCCATGGACGCGGGGGGATCAACCGGCGACGTCAACGTCAACCTTTACGGCACCATGGTAGACGCCTCATCAGGGACCGGATCCAATCACGGCGGAGTCTACCTGAAAGGTGCGGTTTACGACATATACGATTCCATGATCAGGGGAAATGAACTTCCGTCGGGGTCCGGCGGGGGTATGTTCGCCGAGTCGGGAAGCGGGGTTATCGACAGCACCGTTTTCTTCGAGAACGCACCGGCGATCTGGATCAGCGGCGCTTCTTCCGTCATTTCCGGCAATGTCATCAACGGGAATCTCGCGAGCAACACCAGGGGAATCAACATTACCACCGGGGGCGGTTCTCCAGAGACACCCGACATCCGTTTCAACGACATCTTCGACAACGCCGGATACGGCGTTCGTATCGAGGGAGGAACAGCTCCCGTTTTTTTCCATAACGTCATTACCGGGAATACGGGGTCAGGTTTTATCCTGGACGGCGACTTCAACCAAACGCCGCTTCCTGATTTAGGCAATTACCTAGTTCCAAATTCTTCAGGGTTTAACAGCATTATTGGTAATTCTTTTTTGGACCAGTCGCTCTCGACAAATAATGTGTTCGTAACAGGCGGGTCTTCGCCGGGAACCATTACTATCCCCGCGCAGAATAATTTCTGGGAATATTTCACTGAGAGTTCCATTAAGGCATTTATAATTGACGGCGATGATACGGCATTTGGTTTCAACCGGCCGATAATAAATGTTTTCTCCCCGGAAGGAAGCAACCCGAACCCGGGTCGCCCATAATTAAAATTAAGGTTTATTCGGGGACTGAGTACCTGGATGAAAATCGGACTTGGAGAAAAACGGATTTATCACAGCCTATGAGGGGCTGCACTGTGTTAAATTAGCTTTGGACCTTCGGGATTGCTTCACTCGGTGATCGGTTCGCAATGACAGCAAAATAATAAAAGTACGCATTAAAGCCGGAAGATCCTAAAATGGAA
>JAADHJ010000007.1 GCA_013151915.1 Deltaproteobacteria bacterium | reverse complement strand
GTCAAGGTTTTATCAGGTCCATCCTGATCGGCTAAGGGATGATCTCCTTGAAGGTTTCAATGGAATAGAACCGCCCGGATTTCCCCGGCGGGCGGGCGCTGCTGGACTTGAGAATGTGGACGAGATAGCGGATTTTGAAACGCCAGGCGGCTTCCAGGACGGACAAGGTATCCTCGGCCAGGAAAGTCCTGGCCGGATCGAACCCCATCCGTCGCCGAAGAGCTTCCCAGAAGCGCCGATCCTCCTTTGGCGCGCCAAGTTCCTGGGATGTGTAGACCGCGTGAAACATACCTCCCAGGGAGGTCTTCCTCATTTTGAGGTCCAATGTCTTGCCGTGGGCGTTGGTAACCAGGCAGACCTTTTTCCCCGCCCCCCTTACCCCCATTAAAAAGTCGGGGACAAAAGGGTGAACCGCGATGAGATGATCCACCTGTTCCTTGAGGGCAGGTATGTCCAGCCCAAGCTCTCCCGACCAGTAGTCCAGATTGGTCCAGTTCAAGGTTCCCTCCTGGGCACGGTAGCGCTTCATGAGCTTCCCTTTGGCCTCTTCCCGGGACATCCCGTGGGCCAGGGCATACTGCTCGGGAACATACTCCTCCCAGAAGTGGTCGTCGAAGTGCTTGTCCAAAAGAGTGCCATCCATGTCAAGCAGGACAAGATCGATATCGTCCCACCGGGGCGGCGCCTTGACCGGAACGACAGGTTTCATGACGTGGGACCGGCACCGGATGGGAGAATTCCAAGGTAGCCCGCCAGAGCCCAGAGGGTCCCGACGGAAAGGATCACCGCCCCCACGATTACGAACCACACACCCGGATCACGATTGACCCTGAAAATCCCGTAGACCGATTCGCTCAGTTGGCCGAGTACAATTCCGTTCCCGGCAACGATCGCCCTGTCGTTCATGCCTGGAGCCGAGGATAGATAGGCCGATCCCATGACTTTCCCTTCAGAATTCTTAACGAGAACAAGAAGGCCGGGACCTATGGCGTTCCCCCTCCTCTCCCCCCGCTGCAAAACCCCTCCCAGTTCCAGCACCCTGTCCCTTTCCAGGGTAACCGGCCTCCCAAGGACAAGCCGTACGGCCCCGGAAGTCTGTGTCCCCAGAACGCCCCCAATAACTCCTGCGCCATAATCCTCTGGAGGATATACGACCGTATTGCCATAAATAAAGGGATGGTTCAGCCGCAAACTGCCCTGCGACACCTTGGAACCGGAGGCGAAAAGACTGACACGGCTATGTGTATCCAGCGGCCGGCCCTGAGGTGACTGAATAACCTTCAGGTTGTCCAGCCGCAATGACATCCCCATGCCGGGCACTTTTACCTTCTCGCCCTCGGATATGTGGACCCTTGCCCTGACGCCCCACGCGCTTCCGATTACGAACCCGGTGAAGACCAGGAGAAAACCCAGGTGGACAAGGACCTCGCCGAGACCCCTTATCTTCCTCCTTCTGCGGATAAACCAGTTCACGGTACACATGAGCAGGCTGAGGATCATCAGGTAGGACAGCACCACCAGGACGTATATCCACAGGGACATGGGAAAAATCCCGGGTGCCACCTGACTCATCCAGAGGCTGAACGGGTAGGAATCCATTTTAACCCAGAACTGGGGATCGTTGAAATAAGCCACGATGGATCCGGCCCCCAGATCGACGCACCAGAGGATGCTCAGGACAACGAAGGTCACGGGGGATACGGCCGTGCGCCAGAGAAATCCGGGGATATTCCCTAATCCGTTTTCAGGTTTTTTGTTCATATCTTTTAGCTTCCGCTGCGGCTCCTACAGTCGCCCCACGGGATTGCTTCGCGTAGAGTCGGCTCGCAATGACATTGTTTGTTCCTCGTGTCTCCGCGTCCCGGCATCCCGGCGTCTGCTCTCCCACGTTGGATATTGAACGTTATTTACACCCCACTATATCAGCGGGTGGGATGTCCTGAACAACAGTCCCAGCCCCAGATAGGTGAACAGGACCAGGGCGAAACCGGCCACCGCCAGGATATTCAGGGGCCGGCCCTGCCAGCCTGATCTGTTCCGCACGTGGAGTACCCCCGAGTAGTAGAACCACAGGATCCATGACCACAGGTTTTTGATCTTCCACGTCCAGTAGGATCCCCATGCCAGATAGGCCCAGAGACTGCCGACGATCATGGCCCAGGAGAAAAGTATGTACCCGACATAGATGCTTTCGTCGAGCATACGCTTTCCGTCGTCCAGATCAGACGGCCTCAGTGCGAGGAGCCTGTAAAGCCCCAGGAGAGCGCCAATCGCGAAAAGGCCGTAGGCGGCAAAGGATGTGGCAACGTGGATGAGGAACAGGGGCGTATCGATGGCAGGGGTCAGGGGGGCCACCGCTTTCGGCCCTATGGAGGCAAAGAGCAAAGCCGCCTCTGCCATTGCGAGGGCGGCGGGAAGAAATGGATAGGCCTGGTATCGGAAGACAAAGTACAGTGCCGCCGCCACAACCCAGAGGGCGAGAAACTGCTGGGTCTCAAAAAGGCCCGTAACCGGCAGATGCCCCCCCGCTCCCCATCGGAGGACCAGAAGAACGATCTGACAGGCCAGGCCCATGGCGGCCGTCAAAGGGGCGACGACGCGGGGGACTCTCCTCGCCGCGAGGGACAGGCAGGCCAGCACGAAGGCCAGACCATAGAATCCCAGAGACAGATAGTGTAGAAAGTAGGTGGTCCCGATCATTCCGGCCCTTGCTGAAGGTTTTCAGAAAGTAGTTCTCGAATTTTTACCGTGTATTCGTGTTCTGAATTCTAAAGTGAAAATGACACTTTTCGCTTTCCGTGGAGTAAAAAGCCATTAAGGGACCTTTTACGACAGTGTAAAAGTTGGCCGGAGAATGTTACCATAACTGAAAAATTTTAATAGACCACAACCGAAAATGGAGCAACACGGTTGAAAGATCACACCAAAGGACGAGCGAACCGGCTCATAAACGAGAAAAGCCCCTACCTCCTCGATCACGCCTATAACCCGGTAGACTGGTATCCTTGGGGGCCCGAGGCCTTCATGAAAGCCGCCTCTTTGGACAGGCCGATATTTCTTTCCATCGGTTATTCAACCTGCCACTGGTGCCACGTCATGGCGAGGGAGTCTTTCAGCGACCCCGAGGTGGCCGCGCTTTTAAACGAGAATTTCATCTCCGTCAAGGTCGACCGGGAGGAGAGGCCCGACCTGGATCATATCTACATGGCTGCCTGCCGGTATCTTACCGGAGGAGGCGGGTGGCCTCTGACCGTAATAATGACCCCGGACAGGAAGCCCTTTTTCGCGGGAACCTTCTTCCCCAGGACCACCCGTTTCGGGCGGACCGGGATGCTTGAGCTCATCCCCCGAATTGGGGATGTCTGGAAGAACAACAGGGGAAAGGTCTTGAATGCGGCTGAAGGAATCCTCGCCAACATGGAGAACATGCTCTGCCCGCCGCCAGGGAAAACCCCTGGCGGAGAGGTTGCGGACAAAGCCTTTGAACAGATGTGCGAAACATACGACAGCCGGTACGGAGGTTTCGGAGATGCGCCCAAGTTCCCCACGCCCGGACGCCTCATCTTTCTCCTGAAATACTGGTGGATGACCGGGGCACCTGAAGCCCTTTCCATGGCCGAAATGACTCTTCAAAACATCCAGAGAGGCGGGATCTATGACCATGTCGGGCATGGGTTTCACCGTTACTCCACCGACGAAAGGTGGTTTGTTCCCCACTTCGAAAAAATGCTTTACGACCAGGCTCTCCTGACAATGGCCTACACGGAAGCATACCAGGCCACAGGCAAGGCGGAGTACCAGAGAACGGCCCGGCAGGTCTTAGCCTATGTTCTCAGGGACATGACTGACGGGGAAGGCGGTTTTTACTCGGCTGAAGATGCCGACAGCGATGGGGAGGAAGGACGGTTCTACACCTGGACCTGGGACGAATTGAAATCCATTCTTAACGAAGCGGAGTTTACGATTGTCAAGGAGGTTTTCCGGATCAGTGCGGAGGGGAATTTTTCTGAGGAGACCGGACACGCGAACGGGCGGAACATTCTGTACATGGAGGCTCCGCTGCCCGTTGTCGCCGATCAGCTCAAAATCCCATTGGACGAGTTGTCGGCCACCTTGGAAGCAGCGCGCCTGAAGCTGTTCGAAGCCAGAAAAGAGCGGATTCGCCCGGACCTGGACAAAAAGATTCTCACCGACTGGAACGGTCTTATGATCGCCTCCCTGGCCAAGGCGGCCGCCGCCTTTGGTGAACGAAAATACGCCCTTGCCGCTGAAGGAGCGGCACACTTCATCCTCAAAAACCTGAAGGAGAAAGACGGTCAGCTCCTGCACAGTTTCTACAGGGGGCATTCAGGCATAGCGGGCAACATCGACGACTACGCCTTTTTCCTCTGGGGACTTGTGGAACTATACCAGTCAACGTTCAAAACCGTGTACCTGTCGGAGGCATTGAACCTCGCCGAGGAGATGCTCTCACTGTTCTGGGATAATGAAGCCGGGGGATTCTTCTTCACCTGCCGGGGGCGCGGTCCCCTTTCCATCCGTCACAAGGCCTCAGCAGATGGCGCTACCCCTTCAGGCAACGCTGTGGCCGCCATGAACCTTCTGCGGCTGGGCCGCTTAACAGCGACACCGCGGCTCGAGGAAAAAGTGGCTCCCATCGGTCGTGCCTTTTCCAATGCGATCCTTCGGGATCCATCATCCCACGCCACATACGTTTCCACCATTGCTCTGGCACGGGGACCGGGCATGGAGGTGGTAATCACCGGCGATCGGAAAGGAAATGACACTGTCGAGATGATACGCGCTCTCCGATCCGTCTATCTCCCCAACATGGTGGTGGTATTCGTGCCGATTTCATCGAAAAAGCCCCGGATCGTGTCTATCGCTCCCTACGTCAAGGCGATGCGGGCTATCGGGAATAAGGCCACCGCCTATGTCTGCCAGGATTACATCTGCCAGAGTCCCATCAGGGATGTGGGCATTTTGACTGAAACGCTTTGGGGCGCCGGAAAGGGGAGAAGATGAATAGAGTGAAAATCCACCCCTTGTTTCGGTAAGGACCCGCCGCGTTCCGCCACCATCGCCATCATGAACGACTCGGACAACACCCATGAGGCCTCGGTGTCATATGTGGATTATATCGAGGTTTCTGCCCTTCCCCCACCTTCTTGACACCCACACCCGCCCCTGTTACGTTCGGCGAAACCTGGCGACAACACCCTCATCCCCCCTTCCAGGAGTACGAAATGGACCTTGAAACTCTTTCCATCAACACCCTTCGCATGCTGGCGGTGGACGCAGTTCAGAAGGCCGATTCCGGGCACCCCGGCATGCCCATGGGCGCGGCCCCCATGGCCTACGTTCTATGGACCGATATATTAAAGCACAACCCGGGAAACCCCGATTGGCCGGACCGTGACCGCTTTGTCCTTTCGGCAGGGCACGGCTCCATGCTCCTGTATGCCCTTCTTTTCCTGACCGGATATGACCTGTCGCTGGATGATCTGAAAAATTTCCGCCAGTGGGGATCCAGGACCCCGGGCCATCCCGAGGTGCACATGACGCCGGGTGTGGAGACTACCACCGGGCCGCTGGGCCAGGGGATCGCCAACGCAGTTGGAATGGCCATGGCCGAAGAGCATCTGGCCGCCCGCTTCAATCGATCCGGCTTCCCTCTTGTCGACCACTATACCTACGCCATCGCCGGAGACGGTGATCTCATGGAAGGCATCTCATCCGAGGCATGTTCCCTTGCCGGGCATCTCGGTCTGGGAAAGCTCATAGTGCTTTACGACGACAATCACATCTCCATAGAAGGTCCCACCGAACTGGCCTTCACCGAGGATCGGATGGAGCGCTTTGACGCTTACGAATGGCATACCCAGAGGGTCCCGGACGGAAACGACACAGCGGCCATCCGCGGCGCCATCGAAAATGCCAGGCAGGAGATTGACAGGCCTTCCATCATTGCCGTTCGCACCCACATCGGGTTCGGAAGCCCCAACAAGCAGGACACCTCGGCAGCCCACGGATCCCCACTCGGGGAGGAAGAGGTCAGGTTGACCAAGAAGAATCTTGGATGGCCGACGGATCGGACTTTTTACATCCCGGATGAGGTCATGAAGCATTTTCGTAAGTGCCTGCAAAAGGGCTCCGCTCTAGAGGGGAAATGGAAGGACATTTTTGCTGCTTACGAAAGAAAATTCCCGGAGATGTCGGCCCAGTGGCGTCAGATGTGGAGCGCCGATCTTCCCCCGGGATGGGAGGAGGCCCTCCCTGAACTTGCGGGCGAGGATTTGGCCAGCCGAGCCGCTTCGGGAAAGGTAATCAACGCGCTGGCGCCGGTCCTGCCCCGCCTCCTGGGCGGATCCGCCGACCTTGCGCCCTCCAATAACACCTTAATCAAGGACGAGGGTAGCTTTTCCAGGGAGGACCGTTTGGGAAGGAACTTCCACTTCGGGGTTCGGGAACACGGTATGGGAGCCATTGCCAACGGTATGGCGCTGCACGGGGCTCTGCATCCATACATCGGTACATTCCTCATATTCTCCGATTATATGAAGCCGGCCATACGGCTGGCCAGCCTTGAAAAATGTCCCGTTACGTACATCTTCACCCACGACAGCATCGGTCTGGGCGAGGATGGCCCAACCCATCAGCCCATTGAACAGCTTGCCGCCCTGCGATCCATTCCCGGCCTCATCGACCTTCGCCCGGCCGACGCCTCTGAAACAGCGGAAGCGTGGAAGGTGGCCCTCAAGGCCAAAGGTCCCGCGGCCCTCATCCTGACCAGGCAGAAACTGAAATCCATCGATCGGGTGACTGCGCCCCCCGCACGTGAGATCGCAAGGGGCGCCTACGTGTTATCGGACCCATCCGAAGAACCTCGCGCCATCATTTTCGCCAGCGGGTCTGAGGTTGGTCCGGCGCTGGAGGCTGTTGAACTTCTTGGAAAAACCGGTATTCCCGTCCGCCTGGTTAACGTGGCGAGCTTCGAGCTTTTCGACCGCCAGCCGGAGGCGTACAGGGAGGGGGTCCTGCTGCCCGGGATCGCCGCCCGGTTGGCCGTTGAGGCGGCCTCGCCCTTCGGTTGGGAACGCTTCGTTGGTATGGGGGGCAGGATTATCGGTATCAACCGATTCGGGGCCTCGGCCCCGGGAAAAGTGAACATGGAAAAGTTCGGCTTCACCGCCGATAACATCGCCGGAGCGGTAAAGGAACTCCTGGCGGATTAGAACCCAAAAAGATTCAGGAAAGAACGACATGGGCGCTGATGGAACTGACCCGGCCTTTCAACCAGCGAGCGATCTTGGTTCGCTGGAACAGATGCCTGGTACTGTAACAAGTGCCCGATACAATGACTTTCCACAGCGCACTGTTTGAAAGAGAGATGCTCTACTCATGACTTTCCACAGCATACTATTTGCAAGAGCAGAAGCTGAAGACAGCATAAAAAATGAAACACTTGAAGCACCTGCCGTTTTTGTTGATTTGAATCTTGATCAGATTATCGACGCCATCACGGCGAACAAGGAGGAATATGATTTAAAACCATTTTTTTACACTCCCTTGAATGATATCGACCTGATCAAATATCGTCAGGAAATCATGCAGGAATTTGGGAACGAAACTCTGTTGGAAAATATAAATTCATTTGCGCAAAAAATGAGGATAATGCGCCGATATCTTACCTTGGCAGATACACTTTCCTACAAATACCATAAAGAAGGATGGTTTCTGGAGGCGATGGAGATTTATTGCGATGCTATCAATGATCTTGTACATGATCTTTTCCATATAGATTTAAAATCACGCGGATTTTTGGCTTTTCGAGCTTATTTGGCTGACTATGCCGATTCGGACCGTTTCACCTCGCTTCTGGCGGAAACGAAAAAGCTAAGAGCCGATCTATCAGATATTAAATATTGTCTGCTTATTAATGGGAACCGAATCAAGGTTCGCAAATATGCAGCTGAAATCGATTACAGCGCGGATGTTGAAAAAACATTTGCCAAATTCAAACAGGGTGCGGTGAAAGATTACAGGGTTAAATTTCCCACCCGGTCGGGCATGAACCATGTTGAAGCCAGGGTGCTTGATTTACTAGCCGATTTGTACCCCGACATATTTCTGGATCTTGATAATTATTGTGCGAAAAACAGTAATTATCTGGATGATACTATCGCCGTTTTTGACCGGGAAATACAATTTTACATTGCCTATCTGGAATATTTAGCGAAATTCGAACAAGTGGGATTGACATTCTGTTATCCCAGGATCTCCAATAAAAGCAAGGAGGTTTATAATTATACAGGATTTGATTTAGCCCTGGCCGATAAACTCATTACCGAGGACTCGTCCGTTGTCTGCAATGATTTTTTCCTGAAAGGCAAGGAGCGCATCTTTGTTGTATCCGGTCCCAACCAAGGTGGAAAAACAACCTTTGCCCGTACCTTCGGGCAGTTGCATTATCTGGCCGGCATTGGTTGCCCTGTCCCGGGTAGAAAAGCGCAACTTTTTCTGTACGATAAGCTCTTTACCCATTTTGAAAAAGAGGAAAACATCAAAGACCTGAGGGGCAAACTGGCGGATGATCTGCTCAGAATTTACGATATTCTAAATGAGGCAACATCAGACAGCATCATTATAATGAACGAAATTTTCACATCCACAACATTAAAGGACGCTGTTTTTCTGAGCAAAAAAGTAATGGAAGACATAATACAACTGGATCTGTTGTGCGTCTGGGTAACGTTTATTGATGAATTGACCCCTTTCAGCGAGAAAACCGCAAGTATGGTCAGCACGGTTGTTCCCGAAAATCCCGCATTGCGAACATATAAAATCCTTAGAAGACCGGCTGACGGACTCGCCTATGCGCTATCCATTGCCGAACAGCACCGACTTACATATGATCTCTTAAAGGAGCGCATTAAATCATGAAAGCTTTTTTGATGTATAGAGATCATGATTTTGAACTACAGCTGAAATTATCTTCGAATGAAAAAGCACGGATCAAAGATCTGGAATTAAACACGCTGTTCAATGCCATGGCTCTCGATGACAAAATTTTATTCGAAGTTGCAAGAAAAGCGATATTGTCAAATTTAGACGATCTGGACACAATACGATATCGTCAGGCAATCCTTAAGGATTGCCTGAAAAATTCTTCCATTATCAAGGATATCTACAGTATCGCGATAGAAGCGATTGAGAACAAGAGGAGCTCTTATTATTACATTCTCAGCAAATATCCAGGCTCGATACTGCATGGTTCGATAGAAACATTGCAGATGCTTGTGGGTCTGCTTAAGAAACTGAAAAAAATTGCCGATGAACACGCGGATAAATTTGAGTCAGAGGGTTTTACGGCGGTTTTCTCAATGCTCAAAAAGGAACTTGATGATGAATATTTCACCAGGGTCCAGAATCATCTAAGGGAGCTGAAATTCCGCAATGGAGTTTTGATCAGTGCTGAATTGGGAAAAGGCAATGAAGGCGCCCATTATTTACTTCGTAAACCACAAAATAAAAAACAGAGTTGGATGGAGCGGATCTTTACTAAAAAACCACCCGTTTACACGTTTCGTATCGCTGATCGGGATGAAAGCGGCGCCAGGGCCCTGTCGGAATTAAGAAACAGGGGGATTAACTTTGTCGCCAATGCACTCGCCCAGTCCGCTGATCATATTCTCGGTTTCTTTAACATGCTGCACATCGAATTAGCTTTTTACATCGGTTGTTTGAATCTACATGGGCAGCTTGCTCAGATAGGGGGGCCATTATCCTTTCCCATTCCCGCGGCATCCGACGAACGCAGACATTCTTTTCAAGGATTATACGATGTCTGCCTGGCCTTAACGATGAAACATCAAATTGTCGGCAATGACGCGAATGCCGACAATAAAAACCTCGTGATAATCACCGGCGCCAACCAGGGCGGTAAGTCAACTTTTTTACGAAGCATTGGTTTAGCTCAATTGATGATGCAATGCGGCATGTTTGTGCCGGCGGAGTCCTTCTGTTCAAATGTCTGCGACAGCCTGTTCACACACTACAAAAGGGAAGAAGATACTACAATGAATAGCGGAAAATTGGATGAAGAACTCAGCAGAATGAGCGATATCGTAGACGATATAACGTCAAATTCCATGCTGCTGCTTAATGAATCATTTGCCGCGACCAACGAAAGAGAAGGCTCTGAGATTGCGAGGCAGATAAATTGTGCATTATTGGAAAAACAGGTCAAGATTTTCTTCGTTACACATTCATATGAATTTGCACATGGTTTTTATGAAAAAAAATTGGAAAAAGCCATTTTTCTGAGGGCTGAAAGGAAAACCGATGGAAAAAGAACTTTTAAAATTATCAAAGGCGAACCATTGCAAACCAGTTATGGCGAAGATGTGTACAACAGGATATTTGTAGAATCGGTGCCATCCTGAATAGGATCAAGGTTCTTTATCAGGAAGAACCGGTGCCGGACCCCGCTCAGGTCCCCTGTCTGAAGTGTGTGGGCGATTCCGTCCCTGCACCAGGGCTGCCGAATGATGGACGCCTGCTTCCACGGTTGCGAGGGTGTCTGTTTTTCCTGCTCTTTCCGTTCCCGTCGCCCCGTGTCCCCTGATCCCGGCCCCTAGGTTGGAGGATTCCCCTAAACGGGGACGGGATGTGCCAGGGATTGTCCTCCGACACCGGAACCTGTGTCCTGATCAACCTCTGGATGTCTCTCAGGTAAGCCCCCTCGTCCGCATCGCAGAAGGAAATGGCGAACCCATCCGCCCCTGCCCTGGCCGTTCTGCCTATACGGTGAACGTAGCTTTCCGGAATATTGGGCAGGTCGTAGTTGATGACGTGGGTAATACCGTCAACATCTATGCCTCTTGCGGCAATATCGGTGGCGACCAGGACCCGGGTCTGTCCCCGGCGGAAGTTCTCAAGCGCCCTGGTACGGCTGGTTTGTGACTTGTTACCGTGGATTGCTTCAGCCTGGACTTTAGCCTTCTCCAACTGCTTCACTACCTTGTTGGCTCCGTGTTTGGTCCGGGTGAAAACCAGAGCCTTCGATACCTCGGGGTTATCGAGGATGTGCGCCAGGAGATTACATTTGTCCTTGCGGCTTACGAACATTACCTTCTGATCTATGCGCTCCACAGTGGTGGCGGAAGGAGCCACTTCCACTTTTGCCGGGTTGATGAGCATGCTGTCGGCGAGCCGGACGATCTCCGGCGGCATGGTTGCGGAGAAGAAAAGCGACTGTCTCCTCTGCGGCAGGACGGCAATAACCCTGCGAACATCGTGGATGAATCCCATATCCAGCATCCTGTCCGCTTCGTCGAGGACAAATACCTCGAGACGGTCCAGACGCAGATGCTTCTGGCCCATGAGGTCGAGAAGGCGTCCCGGTGTGGCAACCAGGACATCTACGCCTCTGGCAAGAGCCTTCACCTGGGGGCTCTGTCCCACTCCACCGAAGACAACTGCCCGGCGAAGACTCAGGTGGCGACCGTAGACCCCGAAGCTTGCGTCGATCTGTGCGGCCAACTCACGGGTGGGCGTAAGGACGAGGACTCGGACCGAACGGGGCGTCGCGGGTCTTCGTTTCCGGTGAAGAAGCTGGATGATCGGCAGGGCGAAGGCGGCTGTTTTCCCTGTTCCGGTCTGGGCACACCCGAGAAGATCACGTCCCTTCAGAAGATCAGGAATGGAGGCCGCCTGAATGGGAGTGGGACTTGTATATCCTTCTTCCCGGACAGCGCGCTGAAGTTGTTCGATAAGGTTTAACTCGTTGAATGTCATTTTACTCATATGTCTCTTTTCCGGTTCACACCTGTGCGCCCGCAGAACGTTGCAGAGGGTTTTGGGTGATCTATTCGAGCAGCCTGCCTGGGGAAGCTCATTCATCGCGAAGCAGGCCTGCGGGCCATGTCTTGTATCACATGCGGGAGCGAAAGCAAAGAGGATAGCTGTATCCTTCGGTTTTCCGGGTCCGTGGAAGACGGCGATATTTCCGTTGGCATAACGGCGCAGCTTGACCTTCACTTTGACATAGTTGTCGTTGCGCACCATCCGGGTGAACTGTTTGCAGAGGATATCATCCAGATGTCCTCAGGACCATTGACCAATATTCAATTTTCCAATATAAATATCAGTGGTTTCAAGCCTTGATTATTGGTTCATCCGGTTAATGCGTACCTTATATTATTATTTTGCTGTCATTGCGAGGAGCATCGAGGGAGACGAGAGTGACGCGGCAATCCCGNNNAGCTGAAAAGCTCGTCACGGCGCCCTCCGGCCGCTATGGGATCGCTTCGCATGGGTTACAGCTCGCGATGACAGATGGCGGGATACGGTTCACGATGACGAATGGTGGGGTATGATCCACTCCACATTCAGGTACTCGTTTCCCGGATGATCCTGTATTATTTAAAGGTCGGTCGGCAAGTAAAGCTTGTCTGACCGGGTAATATGGGTCTTAGCCCATATTGTTTCATGGGTGATGGAGTTCACCGCACAACTGCCCTGAGGGGATGATGACTCCTGCCAAGAGGATGCCGGCAGGGCCGTGGGCTTGCCCATCGAAAGGTCCCGCCGGACACAGACTTGGAGGAGTCGGCACATGCCAGACCTGTCAGAAAAAAGCGTCGAGATTCAAAACACTCAAGCGGCCCGAAGCCATTCCGGTGATTCGATCAACACCCTTCTTGACCGAGCAATTGGAATGCTGGACACCCCAGGGGCACAGGTATTCTCCGGCCTGGAAAAGCTCCGGCACCTCAAGGCCCGGCTGGAAAGTGATCATTTCAACATGGCCGTACTCGGCCAGTTCAAACGGGGCAAAAGTACGCTGCTGAACGCCCTGTTGGGTGAAGCTATCCTCCCGTCCTCGGTAGTCCCCCTTACCGCCATTCCGACCTTTATCCGATGGGGATCCGAGCTTCGGGCACGCATCCTTTTTGAGGACGAACAGCCGCCAAAGGAATATTCGGCTGCAGATGCGGACGATCTGGGCCAATTTCTCAAGAGATTCGTAACCGAGGAGGCCAATCCCGAAAACAGGCTGCACGTTCTTCAGGCCGAGGTATATCATTCATCGCCCATTCTGAAAAAAGGCCTGGTTCTCATTGATACTCCTGGGATCGGCTCAACCTTTCAGCACAACACCGAGACCACCCTGAATTTTCTTCCCCAGTGTGACGCCGCGCTTTTCCTCATCTCGGCCGACCCACCCATTACAGAGGTGGAGATATCGTTTCTCAAGGAGGTACGCACAAAGATTGACCGTCTTTTTTTCATCTTCAACAAGATCGACTATCTCACCGGCCCTGATTGTGAGACGGCCCTGGGTTTTTTCAGGAAGGTGTTAAAAGAACAGGCCGGCATTTCAGAATCATCGCCCATCTATCCTGTTTCAGCCCTCCGCGCACTCAATGCACGGATCAGCCGGGACCAGGAGGTTTTGAGGGAGTGCGGGTTCGAGGATGTGCAGGCGGATCTTATCGATTTTCTCATCAACGAAAAGACCCAGGTTTTGCGGCGGGCCCTCGCGAGAAAGGCCGGGGACGTTGTCACCGAACTTCTCATGCGGCTTCACCTGGAGGCCCGTTCCCTTCAGACCCCATTGGAGGATCTCGGCGAAAGGCTTTCCCTCCTGGAGAGCAAAATCAGGGAAGCCGAACGGCAAAGGACTTCCGCAGGGGATCTGTTGACCGGGGACAGGAGAAGGACAGTGGAATTTCTGGAACGGCAGGCCGATGATCTCCGTCAGAAGGCCAGAAACTACTTTGAGGACGTGGTGAGAAAATCGACGGCGACCTCAAAAAGCGGAGAATCCATGGAGAAGGCGGCCAGGGAAGCCATTGCCGATTCCATTCCCGGTTTTTTTGAGCGGGAACTGGGGGAGATATCATCCGAGTTCGATGATCATGTCACAGAGCTGCTGAAACCCCACCAGGAGAGGGCTGACAGTCTTATCGAAGTGGTGAGAAGGGGGGCGGCGGAGCTGTTCGACATTCCTTATCGGGCCCCGGAAAGTTCCGGCGCCATGGAGGCCAGCCGCCAGCCGTACTGGATCACCCACAAATGGGGCTCTTCCCTTAACCCCATACCGGCGGGCCTCTGGGATTGGGTGCTGCCCGGCGGAATCAAAAAACAGATTATTCTCAAGCGTGTTCTCAAGCAGGTGGAGGATATTGTCCTCTACAACGTGGAGAACCTCAGATGGGCGACCCTGCAGAACCTGGACACGGCCTTCAGAAAGTTCACATCAAACCTGGATCTACGCCTGGGGGAGACAATCAACGCAACCCAGGGAGCAATTCAGGCTGTCATTAAACGGAAGACTCAACAGTCCGATACCGTGGCCGGCGAACTTGCAAGGATCGAGGAAAAGATAACCGGACTCGAGGAACTGGAAAGAGGATTCAGGGATCTCTCCGGACGAACCTGATCTTCCTAGTCCCTGCGTCTGCTTTTTCCGTTGAACGTTGAACCTGGAACTTTGAACGTTACTTCCATTTCTCCAGCTTCTCCCGGATAAACCCGACTATACGCTCCTGCTCATCACGTCCATTGCCCGACACCGTCATCGGCTCGCCAAAACAGATGTGGGCGGGGATTTTCGCGTGGATCTTCCCGAAGTCCTTCACCCATCTTCCCACGCCCCACGCGTCTGTTTTAAGGGCAATGGGCACGATGGGAACCTTGGCCCTGCGCGCAAGTTTGACACCGATGGAGTTGAACTGTTCGGGGTCTAACCCGACGCTTCGGGTGGTCTGAGGAAAAATAATGATGGACCTCCCCTTTCCCAGTTTATCGCTGCCGTCCACCAGAACCCGTTTCAGATCTTCACGGGCGTCGGTCCTCCCGACCACTACCGGGTCCCGCGCCCTCATGATGTATTTAAACACAGGATAATTGATCAGGCTTTCCTTCACTACGAAAGTGACATCCCTGTGGGGCTGAATTATACAGGGTAGAACGAAGGTCTCCAGGGTGCTCATGTGGTTTCCGATAAAGACACATGGCGAGTCGAGGTTGATAAAAGCCCCCATATTTTCGACCTTCACCTTCACCCCGACCGATTCCAGCGCCCTCAGGACAGCCTCGCTGCTCTTTATCCAGTCGTTTCCGTCGTATGCCCCCCTTTTGGCCTTCCTGGACCCATTCCAGTAGACCCCCATCATCTGTGCGTAGAAGTAGAGATCGGGAAAGAGCCGGGCCAGGACCGCACGCTCCCTCTCTGGTGACCTGTACGAAGTCACTTCACCGAATCGTGTCATGCTTTCACCTGCCAACAGGACCCTCACATTATACTACAGGCGCAGGCCAATGGTATTTACATTGAATCCAGGGCTTTTTTGGCCGCGCGGTATCCCCGCTCCATGGCCTCGGACGCCCTGTAGAATTCAGCAAAACCTATGTCTCCCACATCAGGTATGATCAAAATATCCGGTGGGCTGATGGTAAGTTTCATCCTGGTGAGCTGGACCTCGATAATGTTCATGGATGTGGTTATGACATCGAGAATACCGGGAAGCTGTTCTTCCCTTTTCCAATCCTTAAAAAGGGTGGATTTCTTTCCCTGGAAAAATCCACGGATCTTATCTTCGAATATTTTTACAGCTCCGTGGCTTTTCGAATTTTTTCCCCCGGATATCGCTGGAGGTCCCTTCACGATTTTTTCTTTCATGGTGCCATGGAAAAGGGAAGAGTTGACGTCCACTGCTATCACAAAATCCGCCCCCATCTCCCTCGCCACGTCCACGGGGACCGGATTGGTTAACC
Source organism: Deltaproteobacteria bacterium (assembly GCA_013151915.1). Lineage (NCBI taxonomy): Bacteria > Pseudomonadati > Myxococcota > Myxococcia > Deltaproteobacteria bacterium. Next base: position 810 of record JAADHJ010000007.1, on the reverse strand, counting down.
CACCATCCACCAGCAGGCGCCCATTGTACTTTACCGGTGTAAAGATCCCCGGAATTGACAGGCTCGCGCGCACCGCCTCGAGGACATCCCCCCTCTCGATCACTACCTCCTCCCCCGAATCAAGGTCCGTGGAAACGGTTCTGAACGGTATTTCCAGATCCTCCATTATTATCGGTCCAATCTGTTTCTCAAAAAATCTTGAGACCTTGTCCCCATCCAGCAGCCCGGACCTGGGAAACACCAGGTCGAGCATGGTGATCACCTGACGTTTTGTAAGTGATGATGTGAACTCCTCAAGACTTTTCATCCTTCCCGATGCATAAAATGCCCCGATGAAAGCCCCCATGCTCGTACCAGCCACGAAACCGGCTTTTATTCCTGCCTCGTCAAGGGCGCGGATTACTCCAACGTGGGCCCATCCCCGCGCGGATCCGCCACCAAGGGCAAGACCAACCTTTTTTTTGTCTGCAAGCGTCCTTTTTCGAAACATCGCCTACCCCGTCAACTTTCCACCGGTTCATCCCGCCCGGGATAACGGACGGACCCGTTGCCATAGTTTAACGCAACAGACAAAAAATACAGCAGAAATTTACAAGGTTTGGTTCATCCTGGAAATAAGTACCTGGATGTGGACCAGGATTTGGGAAAAGCTAACTTAATCCTGCCCACGGCGGGACTCACGGCAGGCAGGGACATACAAAAGCTAATTCAACACAGGGTGCACAGGGTTACACAGAGTACACAGGGTGTGGCAGGGTGAGAGGATGCGGTCTCCTTTGGTAAAACAACAGGGTCCGGGGTCTAGCCTTC